>NZ_CP152412.1:900000-1107500 GCF_038957035.1 Bradyrhizobium sp. B097 | reverse complement strand
CAAGGCGCATTGTCGAGCTTCAATTCCATCTGGTGGAGCCAGACGGGATCGAACCGACGACCTCATGCTTGCAAAGCACGCGCTCTCCCAGCTGAGCTATGGCCCCGTACCAGAAGACGAATGCTCCGCACTCGATCAAAATGGTGGGCCTGGGAAGACTTGAACTTCCGACCTCACGCTTATCAAGCGCGCGCTCTAACCAACTGAGCTACAAGCCCCTAACACGAGAGACATGCCGGCGCGCACCCGACGCGAAGTCGGTGCGTCGCACAGCGCTCAGCCCCTGGCGCGTGTTCGTCCGCGAAGAAAGAGAAACGAAGACGGCGAAATCCCGCCAATGGAGCTCAACAATCCTGAAACTGTTGGCCCCTGAATGTTTCTAAAACGGTTCGATAGTGAGCGTGAGCTCGCTGAAGAACCATCCTTAGAAAGGAGGTGATCCAGCCGCAGGTTCCCCTACGGCTACCTTGTTACGACTTCACCCCAGTCGCTGACCCTACCGTGGCCGGCTGCCTCCCTTGCGGGTTAGCGCACCGTCTTCAGGTAAAACCAACTCCCATGGTGTGACGGGCGGTGTGTACAAGGCCCGGGAACGTATTCACCGTGGCGTGCTGATCCACGATTACTAGCGATTCCAACTTCATGGGCTCGAGTTGCAGAGCCCAATCCGAACTGAGACGGCTTTTTGAGATTTGCGAAGGGTCGCCCCTTAGCATCCCATTGTCACCGCCATTGTAGCACGTGTGTAGCCCAGCCCGTAAGGGCCATGAGGACTTGACGTCATCCCCACCTTCCTCGCGGCTTATCACCGGCAGTCTCCTTAGAGTGCTCAACTAAATGGTAGCAACTAAGGACGGGGGTTGCGCTCGTTGCGGGACTTAACCCAACATCTCACGACACGAGCTGACGACAGCCATGCAGCACCTGTCTCCGGTCCAGCCGAACTGAAGAACTCCGTCTCTGGAGTCCGCGACCGGGATGTCAAGGGCTGGTAAGGTTCTGCGCGTTGCGTCGAATTAAACCACATGCTCCACCGCTTGTGCGGGCCCCCGTCAATTCCTTTGAGTTTTAATCTTGCGACCGTACTCCCCAGGCGGAATGCTTAAAGCGTTAGCTGCGCCACTAGTGAGTAAACCCACTAACGGCTGGCATTCATCGTTTACGGCGTGGACTACCAGGGTATCTAATCCTGTTTGCTCCCCACGCTTTCGTGCCTCAGCGTCAGTATCGGGCCAGTGAGCCGCCTTCGCCACTGGTGTTCTTGCGAATATCTACGAATTTCACCTCTACACTCGCAGTTCCACTCACCTCTCCCGAACTCAAGATCTTCAGTATCAAAGGCAGTTCTGGAGTTGAGCTCCAGGATTTCACCCCTGACTTAAAGACCCGCCTACGCACCCTTTACGCCCAGTGATTCCGAGCAACGCTAGCCCCCTTCGTATTACCGCGGCTGCTGGCACGAAGTTAGCCGGGGCTTATTCTTGCGGTACCGTCATTATCTTCCCGCACAAAAGAGCTTTACAACCCTAGGGCCTTCATCACTCACGCGGCATGGCTGGATCAGGCTTGCGCCCATTGTCCAATATTCCCCACTGCTGCCTCCCGTAGGAGTTTGGGCCGTGTCTCAGTCCCAATGTGGCTGATCATCCTCTCAGACCAGCTACTGATCGTCGCCTTGGTGAGCCATTACCTCACCAACTAGCTAATCAGACGCGGGCCGATCTTTCGGCGATAAATCTTTCCCCGTAAGGGCTTATCCGGTATTAGCACAAGTTTCCCTGTGTTGTTCCGAACCAAAAGGTACGTTCCCACGCGTTACTCACCCGTCTGCCGCTGACATATTGCTATGCCCGCTCGACTTGCATGTGTTAAGCCTGCCGCCAGCGTTCGCTCTGAGCCAGGATCAAACTCTCAAGTTGGACTTGAACTTTGAACCGGCTGATCACAACGTTTGACGAGGTCCCACCATTCTTCGCCGACCAAAGTCTGCGAGCTGCCCACGATTCACATCGCTGGCAACGATGGTGTAACCTTTAAACGTGTACCGCCGAAGTCTTTCGTCCACCCTCAGAAAGTCAAAAGCCGAAGCTTTCAAGTATTCCGAGAGACGCAAGGACTCCGCCGTCCACGTTTCTCTTTCTTCATCTTCACTTGTCAAACAGCCCGGGATCCGATGACCCCACACCCTTAGAGGGTGGTTCTACCCTTCAGCGACGAACAGTGAACCTCAACCGATTTATGTCGGCTGCTGTGTCACTCATCGAAGTGAGGAGCATCAGTGGCGCGTTCGCTCGCCTTGGTCAGTGACCCGGCGGCGCCGCGCTCAGTGGTTGGTTTATAGTCCCCACCCCTCGGGATTGTCAACGACCATTGTCAACAAATCGTCGCACGCCCAAATCGTGTGTGCAGTGCGAAAAAGCTCTCGTATTTTCCGTGGCTTAGGTCGGAGGTAAAAATTCGCAACCCAACGCGCGTCGCAAAAAACTTTAAAAAAAGTTTGTCGCCGAAGGGCTCGTGAGACCCTCCGGAACGGGTTCCCCAGCCCTCCGGAACGGGTTCCCCGGCGCCCCAGACCGGGCGGCGGCATCGACCTGCTTCAGGAAACTTTTCCACCTTAAATGCCGCACTTGAGCCACAATCCTGCGACGTTCTGGCTATATGACATGCAGTGAACCGCTCGAAACCTGTGGGGGCTCGGGTGGTTCTTCAGGGGGACCAGGCGATTTTCTCCAAGAACCCGTCGCCTCTTCCCTTCGCGGCCGAGCAACATCGAGAGATCTGCACACCATTGACGTTCGAGAGTGCGGCTAGCTAATGGCCATCGTCTTCTCGACTTCGATGCGTGTGGCTCGCCACACTGCCGAGATTCCTCTTCAGGGGATTGAGGTGGGGACGAGGACGAGCAGAGGTCGATCGCTGTTGCTGGAATTTGGGGGGATATCGGGTTGAGCCAACGGGCGTCACGCGGAAGCGGCATTGGGCGCGAGACCGGGATGATCGATCTCGGTCACGAACCGCCGCTTTCAGTCGACGGCACCGAGGCTGCGGTGATCGATCGCCGCCGTGTCTCCGTACAATGGTTCAGCGGCACCATTCTGACTGGTTTATGTGGCGCGGCCCTGATCGGCGGCGCCGTTTTTGCGTCGCTTGATGGCGAGATGACGTTTGCCAAGGTGCCGGAGCGCGTCGAAGGCGCGCTGCGCGGCGCCTTCACCGGCAATGATCGCGTCGTCAGCCTGCACAAGGGCGACCGTCTGCCGCCGCCGAGCGAATCCTCCGCCTCCCGCAGCCTGGTGCGCGTGTCGACCGTGACCCGCGTCGGCAATCGCGACGTGATGCGGGTGCGGCCCTTCATCCGGATTTCCGGCAATCTCTCGATGACCACGAGCGATCTGTCGTCCAAGATTCCGGCGTTCAACGCGCAGCGTCTGTTGACCGATGTCGGCTCCGACACGCCGGCGGCGGCCGAGGATCCGAATGCGGCCGACGCCGCCGAGCCCGACGCCGAGGTCTCTTTCGTCACCAAGGATCTCGGATCCGTGCTGCCGAAAGCCAAGCTCGCCGCGGTTGTCGCACTCGACGACGTGCTGATGCGGGTCCGCGACGCCGCCAATTGGCGCGGCTCCGGCGGCTCGGTGCGCTACGCATCGCTCGCCAATGCCGCGGCCGATGCCACCGGCGCCGGCCCCGATATCAGGATGGCCTACGCCACCGAGGGCAACACCTCCGACCCCTATGCAGGCTTCGAGACCCGCGTGGTGCCGGAGAACGTCACCCTGCTGCCGAAGACCAAGGAGCAGGTCACCGGCGGCAATCCGGTCGGTGAACGGGTTCACCTCGTCAAGAAGGGCGACAGCATCACCTCGATTCTGCGGGATCAGGGCGCAACGCCCGACGAGGCGAAGGCGATTGCCGCAACGCTCGGCCCGCGAGGCCGCGACGGCGGGCTGAAGGAAGGCCAGAAGGTGCGGATCCTGATGGCGCCGTCAGCACCGGGCGCCCGGCTGCAACCCTATCGGGTGATCGTCGCCAACGACTCCGTCGTCGAAGCCGTCGCCGCGCTGTCCGATATCGGCAAATACGTTGCGGTCGACGTGCAGAGCATGAACACCACGACCGATACCGCCGATAATTCCAGCGACGATGAAGAGGATGATGGCAGCGGCGTGCGGCTCTATCAGAGCATTTACGAGACCGCCTTGCGCAACAAGGTGCCGCCGACCGTCATCGACGATATGGTCAAGATCTACTCCTATGACGTCGATTTCCAGCGCAAGGTCCAGCCGGGCGACTCGTTCGACGTGTTCTATGCCGGCGAGGACGAGGGCGTCACCAGCACCGAAAAGACCGAAGTGCTCTACGCCGCGCTGACCGTCGGCGGCGAAACCAAGAAATACTACCGCTTCCAGAGCTCCGACGACGGGGTCGTCGACTACTACGACGAGACCGGCAAGAGCGCGAAGAAGTTCCTGGTCCGCAAGCCGGTCAACAACGCGATCATGCGTTCGGGCTTCGGCGGCCGCCGCCATCCGATCCTCGGCTACGTGAAGATGCACACCGGCGTCGACTGGGCCACCGCCTACGGCACGCCGATCTTTGCCTCCGGCAACGGCATGCTCGAGAAGGTCGGGTACGAGGGCGGTTACGGCAAATATATCCGCATCAAGCACTCCAACGGTTACGAGACGGCCTACGGCCACATGTCGGCCTTCGCCAAGGGCATGGAGATCGGCAAGAAGGTGCGGCAGGGCCAGGTGATCGGCTTCGTCGGCTCGACCGGCCAGTCGACCGGCCCGCACGTCCACTACGAAATCCTGGTCAACGGCCGATTCGTCGATCCGATGCGCGTGAAACTGCCGCGTGGCCGCTCGCTCGAGGGCCCGATGCTGGCGGGCTTCGAGAAGGCGCGCGACGGGATCGAAGCCCAGATGTCCAGCCGCGGCAGCTCGCGCATCGTCTCGGATGCCACCGGCAGCGCGCCGCTGACCCGGTCCATCAGCAACCGCTGATGATGCAAAAGGCCGGCCCGTCCGGCCCCGCGTAGATCCCATGAAACGCTGCAGACGCAGATCAGATGCGATGCCGTTTGCAGGCCGTCACGCCGCCAGCTTCAACAAATTTCGCGCCCCAGGATGGGAACCCGAACGGCGGTCAACCAGTTGATTCGGCAGTAAAACCTCCAATGGAGGGTGTCATGGAGAACTGGACGAACGCAAAACTGTGCGACGTCGCAAACCTGATCCTCGGCGCGATTCTCTTCCTCTCGCCGTGGCTGTTCAAGTTCGACGCCGGAACGGTTTCCACCAACGCCCACATCGTCGGCCTCGTGATGGCGGTCCTTGCGATCGCCGCGCTCGCGGCATTTGCGGTCTGGGAGGAATGGCTGAACCTCATCGTCGGGCTTTGGGCAATGGTCTCGCCCTGGGTCCTCGGGTTCCAGGCAATGACCACCGCGACGACCGTGCACGTGGTGATCGGCATTGCCGTCGCGGCCCTTGCCGCGATCGAACTCTGGGCGATGTCCCAGCATCCGCCCCGGCTCACAACGCACAGCTGAGGCCTTGAACCGATGCGTCCCTACCCGCTGGCGCGGATCGCCGGCGGGCGGGGATTTGGTCGTGCCCAACGAAGATATGCACAAGGATCTGCGCCATGACCCAGCTCACCCGCGACGATGTGCTGAAGGCCGTCGGCCACGCCGACGATGTCACCATCGCCAGGATCATCGCATCCGGCGCCACGATCACCGAGCTTGCCGAAGCCCAGGCCTGGCTCGCCAATGACGAGCCGCTGATGAACGCCGGCAGGCCGCTGGCCACCGGCCGCACCCGCGAGCTGGTCGATATTCTGTCCGAACTCGAACCCGCCGATGACGACGAGCCCGCTCAGCTTAGTCCACCGATCGTTCCGCAGGACTAGCCTGGACAACGAAGCCCTCCCCGCGACCGCGGGGAGGGCTTTTGCATGCGCGTGTCAGTTCAGCTTGCGCTTCGAGACCGGGCATCGAACTGCACGATCTCGGCGGTGTTGGGCACCTGACCGTTGAAGGTCAGCACGTTGCCCTTCTCCGAGATCACGACGCGATCGCCGTCCTTGACCTCGCCGGCGAGGATCATCTCGGCCAGCGGGTCCTGCACGCTGCGCTGGATCACCCGCTTCAGCGGGCGGGCGCCGTAAGCCGGATCCCAGCCCTTCTCCGCGAGCCAATTCCGCGCCTTCGCGTCGAGCGTGAGCTCGATCTTGCGATCCTCGAGCAGCTTGGTCAGCCGCGCGAACTGGATCTCGACGATGCGGCCCATCTCGTTCCGCTGCAGTCGGTGGAACAGGATGATCTCGTCGATGCGGTTCAGGAATTCCGGCCTGAAATGCGCCCGCACGACGCCCATCACCTGATCGCGAACCGCCGCGGTGTCCTCGCCCTCCGGCTGATTCACCAGGAATTCCGAACCGAGGTTCGAAGTCATGATGATCAGCGTGTTGCGGAAGTCGACGGTGCGGCCCTGACCATCGGTCAGGCGGCCGTCATCGAGCACCTGCAACAGCACGTTGAAGACGTCGGGATGCGCCTTCTCGATCTCGTCGAACAGCACGACCTGGTAGGGCCGGCGCCGCACCGCTTCGGTCAGTGCACCACCCTCGTCGTAGCCGACATAGCCGGGAGGTGCGCCGATCAGCCGCGAGACCGAGTGCTTCTCCATGTATTCGGACATGTCGAGGCGGACCATCGCGGTCTCGTCGTTGAACAGGTCAGCGGCGAGCGCCTTGGTCAGCTCGGTCTTGCCGACGCCGGTGGGACCTAAGAACATGAACGAGCCGGTCGGCCGGTTCGGATCCTGCAGGCCCGCGCGGGCGCGGCGCACGGCGGTTGCCACCGCACGCACGGCTTCGGCCTGGCCGACGACGCGCTTGGCGAGTGCGTCCTCCATTTTCAGGAGCTTGTCCTTTTCGCCCTCGAGCATCTTGTCGACCGGCACGCCGGTCCAGCGCGAGACGACCTGCGCGATGTGGTTGGCGGTGACCGCCTCCTCCATCATCTCGCCGCCGTTCTGCTTGCCGCTTTCAGCTGCCTCGATGTCGGCGAGCTTCCTTTCCAGCTCGGGGATCCGGCCGTAAGCCAGTTCGCCCGCCTTCTGGAATTCGCCGCGACGCTGCGCATTGGCAAGCTCGACGCGGAGCGCATCGAGTTCGCTCTTCAGCTTCTGGGCGTTGGAGAGCTTGTTCTTCTCCACGCTCCAGCGCGCCGTCAGCGCCGCCGACCTCTCCTCGAGCCCGGCGAGCTCCCTCTCCAGGGTCTGCAAGCGGCTCTTCGAGCCGGCATCGTTCTCCTTCTTCAGCGCCTCCTGCTCGATCTTCAGCCGGATGATGTCGCGATCCAGCGAATCGAGCTCTTCCGGCTTGGAATCGACCTGCATCTTCAGCCGCGCCGCCGCCTCGTCCATCAGATCGATGGCCTTGTCGGGCAGGAAGCGGTCGGTGATGTAGCGATTCGACAGCGTGGTCGCGGCCACCAACGCGGAGTCGGTGATGCGCACGCCGTGGTGCTGCTCGTACTTGTCCTTCAAGCCGCGCAGGATCGAGATGGTGTCCTCGACAGTCGGCTCGCTGACATAGATCGGCTGGAACCGGCGGGCCAGCGCGGCATCCTTCTCGACATGCTTGCGGTACTCGTCGAGCGTGGTCGCACCGATACAGTGCAGCTCACCGCGCGCAAGCGCAGGCTTCAGCAGGTTGGACGCGTCCATCGCGCCGTCGGTCTTGCCGGCGCCGATCAGGGTGTGCATCTCGTCGATGAACAGGATGATGCCGCCCTCGGCGGACGAGACCTCCTGCAGGACGGACTTCAGCCGCTCCTCGAACTCGCCGCGATATTTCGCGCCGGCGATCAAGGCGCCCATGTCGAGCGACAGCAGCTTCTTGTCCTTCAGGCTCTCCGGCACATCGCCGTTGAGGATGCGCAGTGCCAGCCCCTCGACGATCGCGGTCTTGCCGACGCCGGGTTCACCGATCAGGACGGGATTGTTCTTGGTTCGCCGCGACAGCACCTGGATGGTGCGGCGGATTTCCTCGTCACGGCCGATCACCGGGTCGAGCTTGCCGTCACGCGCAGCCTGGGTCAGGTCGCGGGCATATTTCTTCAGCGCGTCGTAGGCGTTTTCAGCCGTTGCGGAATCAGCGGTGCGGCCCTTGCGCAGCGCTTCGATCGCCGCATTCAGGTTCTGCGCCGTGACGCCGCCCTTGCTCAGGATGGAGGCCGCCTCGCTGCCCTTCTCGAGCGTGAGCCCGAGCAGCAGCCGCTCCACCGTGACATAGCTGTCGCCGGTCTTGTCGGCGGCCTTTTCGGCCGCATCGAAGGCGCGCGCCAGCTCCGGCGACAGGTAGACCTGTCCGGCACCATTGCCTGAGACCTTCGGCAGCTTGTCCAGCGCCTCTTCGGTCGCCTTCAGGATTGCTCTGGAATTGCCGCCAGCACGGTCGATCAGACCGCCGGCGAGCCCCTCATTGTCGTCCAGCAGCACCTTCAACAGATGCAACGGAGAGAACTGCTGGTGACCGTCACGCATTGCGAGCGACTGGGCAGACTGGATGAATCCGCGCGAGCGCTCGGTGTACTTCTCAATGTTCATTCGTTTTCCCTCGGCCTGCCGTCACCACCCATTCAGGCATGGTTCCGGCATCTTCATTGGGTTTTCCGCGGGCCGCGTTGACGTTCCTCAACCAGCCTCTGGTCGTCGCCATCATTTTTCAGGCTTGCCGCAGATGTGGGCACTTGGTTCCGAAACGGAAGAGCCACAGTCTGCGATTTCGCCCGATGGAGCTCAGCGCCGCACGATGGCGACAAGGTAGCGGCAGGGCTGAGCAGTTTCGTTTCGGAAGACGATGTCCGAGGGCGGCCCGAGCTCGACGCGGTCACCCGCAGCGAGCTCGTGGCGCTCCGCCCCTTCCATCAAGGTGAGGCGGCCGCTGATGACCCAGACCACCTGACGGACAAGGTGATAGGCGCTGGCGGGGAAACCGGCTTCCTGCCCGGCAGGCAGCTCGACTTCCACCAGCTCCAGCGGATTGGCCGGATGCAGGAACACCTGCCGCCGCAGATAGGCCGCCTTCGGATCGCGCCACACCGGCTGATCCTTGGCCCGCTGTAGGCGGGAACTGTGTGAGGCAACCTCGAACAGTGCAGCCATGGTCAGGCCATAGGCCGTGGCAATCCGCGACAGCGTCGCCGCTGTCGGGCTGGCCTCCGCCCGCTCGATCTTGCTCAGCATCGCCTTGGACACACCTGCCCGCCCAGCGAGTTCCGCCAGCGACCAGCCGCGCCCCTCCCGTTCGGCGCGAACCCGCCGCCCGAGAGCCTCATCGGCATTGTCTTCTATAATTGACATGATGTCTTATATAGTGGACGATCGGGGTTGTTCAAGAGGCCCCTCGAGGAACGACCAATGATGATCCGCCCCGCTACTGAGCAGGACATTCCTGCGATCACCGCAATCTTCAACGAGGCGGTCGCCAACTCGAATGCGATCTGGACCGAGAAGCAGGATTCCGACGCCGAGCGGTTGGCCTGGATGGAGGCCCGGCTGGCGCTCGGCTACCCGGTGCTGGTCGCGGCCGAAGGGCCTGCGGTTCTCGGGTACGGCACGTTCGGCGATTTCCGCGCCTTCCCGGGTTACCGCTACAGCGTCGAGCACAGCGTCTATATCCACGCCGATCATCGCGGCCGCGGCCTTGGCCGCGTCATCGTCGACGAGTTGGTGACGGCTGCGACGGCGCTCGGCAAGCACGTCATGATCGCCGGCATCGACGGCGGCAATCCCGCCTCGCTGCGGCTGCACGCGCAGGCCGGCTTTGTCGAGGTCGCGCGGATGCCGGAGGTCGGGCGCAAGTTCGGCCGCTGGCTCGACCTCGTCTTCATGCAGCGCGTGCTGGATGCCGCAGGCGCGGCGCGGCCCGACTAGCTGCCTCACCGTCGGCGGCGGTTCTCCTCGCGCGCCAAACAGGCTAGAGCGTGCAGATGGACACCACGCAAGCCTCCTCCGCCCGGATCACCGGCATCTACCGCTATCCCGTCAAGGGTCTGACGCCCGAGCCGCTGCCCCGCGCCGAGCTCAAGGTCGGCGAGACGCTCCGCTCCGATCGCCGCTACGCGATCGAGAACGGCCCGAGCGGTTTCGATCCCTCGGCGCCGAAATGGCTGGCGAAGCCGCATTTCCTGATGCTGCAGCGGGACGAGTGGCTGGCGCCGCTGCGCGCCCATTTCGACGATGACAGCCATGTGCTGACCTTGCGCCGGGACGGCGCGATGGTGGCGCAGGGCGATCTCGAAACCGAAGCCGGGCGCGCCGCGATCGAGCGCTATTTCACTGTCCGTCACGCCGGCCAGATCAAGGGAGCGCCCAAGGTGCTGGTGAGCCCCGGGCACAGTTTTTCCGACGTGCCGCGCAAGGTGGTCTCGATCATCAACCTGGCCAGCCTGCGGGCGATCGAGGACATGGTGCGGGCGCCGGTGCATCCGCTGCGCTTCCGCGCCAACCTCTATGTCGAGGGCTGGCCGGCTTGGCATGAAGCCAGCCTGCTCGACCAGACCATTGCGATCGGCAGCGCACGGGCAAAAGTTGTGAAGCGGATCACACGTTGTGCTGCGGTGAATGTCGATCCCGACACCGGCGCGCGCGACCTCTCGGTCCCGAACACGCTAATGCAGCGCTTCGGCAACAACGAATGCGGCATCTACGCCGAAATCATCAGCGACGGCGGCGCGGCCGTCGGTGACACGATTGCCGCGGAACCGCACTAGGTCACGCCAGGTTCCGTATTCCTTGAAGACCGCATAAACGTGCATCGCATTGCAATGTTCGGTTGCGTGCAATAGACTTCACTCGACATTTTGAATTGCAGCAAATTTGTCGAAATTGATTGCACGGGGTTGCCATGAGCATGATCATGGTTTCGTACCGGCGGGTCGATCAGGACACAGCGGGCCGCATCGCCGACCATCTGATCGAGAAGTACGGTGAGAAATCCGTCTTCTTCGACGTCAACAGCATTCGCACCGGCGCCAACTTCGTCGACCGGATCGCCAAGGCCATCGTCGCCTGCGACATCGTCATCGCGGTGATCGGTCCGCACTGGATCGGCAAGACCGACGATGGGAAACCTGCGCGTCTGGAGGATCCCGCAGATTCCGTGCGCTTCGAGATCGAAACGGCGCTGAAGCACAACAAGACGCTGCTGCCGCTGCTGGTGAACGGCGCAACCATGCCGGAGGCCGCCGAGCTGCCGGAATCGCTTCGCTTCCTGCACTTCTGCAACGCCGCCCGGGTCGACTCGGGTCAGGATTTTCGCATGCACATGACCCGCCTGATCGATACGATCAACGAGGTCCTGAGTGAGGCCGGGCGATCGCCGCTGCGTGAAGTTTCGCCGATCAAGCGCTACTGGAAGTACGGCGCAGGCCTCGCCGCCGCGGCATTGGCGCTGGCCGTCTGGACCGTCGGGCCCGCGTTCGAACATACCGTGGTGAAGTCAGGCGGACAGGACGATCAGACCACCGTCGGACGCGCGACGCCGCCCGCCGTTCCGGCCTCCGTCACGCAGCGCGCCAAGGCGCATGACGGCTTTCTCTTTCCTGATTCCGATCGACGATTTCTGAGTGAGGCCGATCTCAAGGACATGTCGGCGATCGAGCTGCGCATCGCGCGAAACGAGATTTTCGCGCGGCATGGCCGGTTCTTCAAGGATCAGGTGCTCGCGAACTACTTCTCGCAATTCGCCTGGTATCAACCAGCTGCGGTCGAAGTCCCCCTGAGCAACCTCGAGACGACCAACGTCGACACGATCGAGGCGAAGGAGCACGAGAAGTGAGGCCAGCCGGCAGTATCGGTTGATCTCGCACCGCGTATGACCACCTCCCCCATTCTCAGGGGAGAGGTGGCCAGTCCCTGATCAATTCGTCGGCATCACATAGGCGTAGATCCGGCCGCGCGAGATCGGCACCTCGCGGACGCGGTGGCTGCTGTTGCCCGAGATCATGATCGGATTGCCCTTGGCGTCGACGCCGGTGATGATCCCGACATGACCGCCGCCACGGCGGCCCATCACGGCGATGGCGCCGACCTGCGGCCCCGAAACGCGCGTGCCGTATTTGGCGAACGAGCTCGCCATGTCGGAGCCGGTGCCGCGATGGCCGGTCTGCTGCAGCACCATGTTCATGAAGCGCGCGCACCACAGGCTGGAGCGGCCGGTCGGATTGCCGCCGAGATAGCGGCGCGCCGTGTCGACGATGCCGGATGAGCCGAAGCCACCTGTCGCGCTCACGTCGGTGTTGGACGTGGCCTCAGCGCCGGGCATTACGGCCGCATTGGCCTCGCCGAAGCCGCCCGCCTGTGTCTGGGAGCGACGCTCGGCGCGCGACAGCCGCGCGGTGTGCCGGTGGTGATGATGGGCGGAATGCCGCGCGTGATGGCCGGCATGAGCCGAATGCGCGTGACGCGAATGGTGCGGACGGGCTGACGCCGGAGCGGCGGAGATCACGGCGAGCGTGAGCGAACACAGAGCCAGCGCCAAAACTCGAAGCGACCGGCGATACGCAAGCAACTGAACCATACTTCACGAGATCCTCTGAAATGCCCCCCAACTCCCCGTCGCGTTCCCAAGGGAATGCGGCGGTGGTTTTGAAGATCGGGATGTGGCGCGAGGAAGATTTCATGCGGCGTTGCGGAAACGATTTCGGGGTCATTCCGCGCAAATTCCATGACGAAAATAGCCAGAACTGCCGCATTGCAGCCGCGGAAATTAATTGCAAATCTGGGGGCGGCCAACGAGAGGAGAATTTCAATGCCCCATGCCATCACGAAAGATAATGTCCGCCTGCATTTCGAAGAGGCAGGCAGTGGCACCCCGATCGTCTTCCTGCACGAGTTCGCAGCTGATCACACCAATTGGGAACCGCAGATGCGTTACTTCTCGCGCGGTCACCGCTGCATCGCCTATTCCGCGCGCGGCTACACCCCGTCGGACGTGCCTGCGAACGCCGACGTCTACACCTACACGCACTTCTACACCGATGCGCTCGCGGTGCTCGACCATCTCGGCATCGCGAAAGCCCATTTCATCGGTCTCTCGATGGGCTCCTATTCGTCGCTGCAGGTCGCGCTCAACGCGCCGGAGCGCGCGCTGTCGATGACGCTGGCCGCGGTCGGCTCGGGCTCCAGCCTCGAGAATCTCGCTGCCTTCCGCGCGCAGTGCCGCGCCAATGCCGAGCAGTACGAGGCGATCGGCTCCGCCGAAGTCGCCAAGGTGACCCGCGAGGCGCCGAGCCGGATCCCATTCCTGGTCAAGGACCCGCGCGGCCATGCCGATTTCTACGCCGCGCTCGCCCGCCACGACGCCAAGGGCTCAGCCAACACGATGCGCAGCTTCCAGGGCGGCAGGCCCTCGATCTACACCATGACCGACGCCATCAAGCGCGCCGCGACGCCGGCGCTGATCCTGTGCGGCGACGAGGACGACAATTGCATCGCGCCGAGCATGTTCCTGAAGCAGCATCTGCCGGCCGCCGGCCTGTCGTTCTTCCCGAAGTCCGGCCATGTGCTCAACCTCGAGGAGCCGGCGCTGTTCAACGAGATGGTCGAGCGCTTCATCGCACTGGCCGAGGCCGGCCGCTGGCCGGTGCGCGATCCGAGATCGCTGGTGGCGGCGCCGGTGTAAGCCGTCATTCCGGGATGGTCCGAAGGACCAGACCCGGAATCTCGAGATTCCGGGTTCTCGCTTCGCGAGCCCCGGAATGACGCCGAAGGGTGCTACTTCGCCTTCTCACCCCGGCTGAGCAGGAACACGCCCTGCTCGCCGAACATGTTCCACACCCACCAGGGCAGGTTGAGCGGCACCGGGCGGCCGTAGAGATCGAGCGCCACCGCGCGCTCCATCTTGACGTTGATCTCCTCGCAGAGCTGCACGAAATCCTTGATGGTACAGAAATGGATGTTCGACGTGTCGTACCAGCTCGCCGGCAGATTCTCGGTGCGCGGCATGTGACCGCCGACCAGCAGCTGCAGCCGCATCTTCCAGAACCCGAAATTCGGGAACGAGACGATGGCGCGCTGGCCGATCCGCAGCAGGTTCTCCAGCACCACCTTGGGCTGCCGCGTCGCCTGCAGGGTCTGCGACAGGATCACATAGTCGAACGCGTCGTCGGGATAGTTGACGAGGTCGGTGTCGGCGTCGCCCTGCACCACCGCGAGGCCCTTGGCGACGCAGCCATTGACGCCTTCGCGCGACAGCTCGATGCCGCGGCCGTCGATGCCGCGGCTCTCCAAGAGCTGCAGCAGCTCGCCATCGCCGCAGCCGACGTCGAGCACGCGCGAGCCCGGCCGCACCATGTCGGCGACCAGCAGGTGATCGGTGCGATAGCCGCCGGTCCGCTCCGGCGCGACGCCCGGCAAGGGCAAGGTTTGCTGCATGCTCATGACTGGCCGTTGTCCTTCAGTCCGCGCGCCTTGCCCGCGGCCTGCAGGAAGGCGCGGGAAATCTCCAGGAATTCCGGCACGTCGAGCAGGAACGCGTCGTGGCCGCGATCGGTCTCGATCTCGGCGAACGACACCCGTGCGCTCGACGCATTCAGTGCGTGCACCAGCGCGCGCGATTCCGAGGTCGGAAACAGCCAGTCGCTGGTGAACGACACCACGCAGAACCGCGTCTTGATGCCGGCGAACGCATTCGCCAGCGCGCCATTGTGATCGGCGGCGATGTCGAAATAGTCCATCGCGCGCGTGAGATACAGATAGCTGTTGGCGTCGAAGCGCTCGACAAAGGACGAGCCCTGGTAGCGCAGATAGCTCTCGACCTGGAAATCCGCATCGAACGAGAAGGTCGGCAGCTCGCGGTCCTGCATCCGCCGTCCGAACTTGCGATGCAGCGCGGCGTCCGAGAGATAGGTGATGTGCGCGGCCATCCGTGCCACCGCCAATCCGCGATGCGGATGGGTGTCCTCGTCGACATAGCGGCCGCCGCGCCAGTCCGGATCGGCCATCACGGCCTGACGGCCGAGCTCGTGGAACGCGATGTTCTGCGCCGAGTGGCGCGTCGAGCAGGCGATCGCGAGCGTCGAGAACACGCGCTCGGGATAGGCCGCGGTCCATTGCAGCACCTGCATGCCGCCCATCGAGCCGCCGACCACGCAGAACAGCGTCGTGATGCCGAGGCGATCGATCAGCATCGCCTGCGCGCGCACCATGTCGGGGATCGTGATGATCGGGAAATCGAGCCCCCACACCTTGCCGGTCGCCGGATTCAGCGACGCCGGCCCGGTCGAGCCCATGCAGCCGCCGATCACGTTGGAGCAGATGATGAAGTATTGTTCGGGATCGATCGGCTTGCCGGCGCCGACCATGGTGTCCCACCAGCCGGGCTTGCCGGTGACGGGATGGGTGTTGTTGACGTGCTGATCGCCGGTCAGTGCGTGGCAGATCAGGATCGCGTTGGACCTGTCAGCATTGAGCTGGCCATAGGTCTGATAGGCGATCTGGAACGGCGCGAGATCGATGCCGCAATCGAGCTTGAGCGGCTGATCCATGCCGAACTTCGCCACCAATGACGACGGGTGATCGGCCTCATGGGCGCGATCATCGCTCGGGGTTTGCGGGCTCGGTATCGGACGCACGTTGCTCATCTAGGCGACCCTGCCCTCGCGCGGGAGGGCTCGAACAGAAATCAGGCCATAAAAAACCCGGCCTGAACAAGGTTCGGCCGGGAGCTGATCTGTCCCCGGCCTGTTTAGCGAGTTGTTTAACGTGGCTGCAAGCCGGCCGGCTCAAATGACCACGGAGTGGAGCGAACCTAGTCCTCAGGCCCCCCGTCGTCAAGGAGGCCAGTGAACCTCCCCTTGCCGGGCGCCGATGGTTAACCGAATGCGCAAGGCACGCTTGCGACGTTTCTCTTTGCTTTCGCTGGCCGTCTTTCCTAATCAGGGACCCTGTCTGGCGCGGCATCGGGCCGCCCGGACGACAAGGTTTGAGAGCATGTCCAACCCACCCCCGTCGCCGCCCTCGCTGCAGGAGTTGCGCAAGGAGATCGATGCGATCGACGAGCAGGTTCACCGCCTGCTGATGGCGCGCGGCGACATCATCGACCGTCTGATCCAGGTCAAGAAGACCCAGGAGGTCGGCTCGGCGTTCCGCCCGGCGCGCGAGGCCAGCATGATGCGCGAACTGGTGCGGCGCCATCGCGGCATCCTGCCGCTCGACACCATCGAGAGCATCTGGCGCGTCATCATCTCGACCTTCACCTATGTGCAGGCGCCGTTCGCGGTGCATGCCGATGTTTCCGTGGGCGAGTCCGCGATGCGCGACTCGGCGCGGTTTCACTTCGGCTTCGTGGTACCTTACGTGTCGCATTTCAGCGCCCAGGCCGCGGTCGAGGCGGCGGCGAAGTCGAAGGGCGACCTCGCGCTGGTCTCCGCGATCGCGAGCCGCACGCCGTGGTGGAACGCGCTCGAAGCCGATGGCGCGCCGAAGATCATCGCGCGGCTGCCGTTCCTCGAACGCGCCGACCATCCCGCCGCGCTGCCGGTGTTCGTGATCTCGCGGGTCGCCGACGACGCCATGGTGACCGAGGTGCAGACCTGGAGCGTCCGCGTCTCCGGCTGGAACGCCGATGTCGCCCGCGCGCTGGCGCCGCTCGCCGAGATCGTCGCGGTCCCCGACACCGCCTTCGACGGCGCAGCCCTGCTGGTGTCGGTCACCGGGCAAGACCTGACGAACAAGGGTTTCGAGAAGATCAAGCTCGCCTTGATCGAGGCCGGCGCCTCGGTGCGCTCTTCGGCCCTCGTCGGCAGCCACGCAACGCGCTATACGGTGCCCTCTAACGGATCGGCCAGGACCTGAAGTAAGAGCCGGCCGCCCGTAGTATATCCGGAGTTGATAATGTCCCGCCCCGTGCCGAATCCCGGCATCCTCGATATTGCGCCCTACACGCCCGGCAAGAGCCCGGTGCCGGAACCGGGCCGCAAGGTGTTCAAGCTGTCCGCCAACGAGACGCCGTTCGGTCCGTCTCCGAAGGCGATCGCGGCCTACAAGGCCGCGGCTGACCATCTCGAGGACTATCCGGAGGGCACCTCGCGCGTGCTGCGCGAGGCGATCGGCCGCGCTTATGGCCTCGATCCCGATCGCATCATCTGCGGCGCCGGCTCCGACGAGATCCTCAATTTGCTGGCGCACACCTATCTCGCCCCGGGCGACGAGGCGATCTCGACCACCCACGGCTTCCTGGTCTACCCGATCGCCACCATGGCGAACGGCGCCAGGAACGTGATCGCGGCCGAGACCAATTTCACCGCCGATGTCGACGCCATCCTCAAGGTGGTGACGCCCCGCACGAAACTGGTCTGGCTCGCCAACCCGAACAATCCGACCGGCACCTATATCCCGTTCGACGAGGTCAAGCGGCTGCGCGCCGAACTCCCGTCGCATGTGCTGCTGGTGCTCGACGCCGCCTATGCCGACTACGTCTCGCGCAACGACTACGAGCTCGGCATCGAGCTGGTCGCGACCACGGACAACACGGTGGTGACGCATACCTTCTCGAAGATCCACGGCCTTGCCGCGCTGCGGGTCGGCTGGATGTTCGGCCCGGCGCATATCGTCGATGCCTGCAACCGCATCCGCGGTCCGTTCAACGTCACGACGCCGGCGATGCTGGCGGCGGTGGCGGCGATCGAGGACTCTGCCCATGTGCAGATGTCGCGGACGCACACCGAACAGTGGCGCAACTGGCTGACCGAGGAGATCGGCAAGCTCGGGCTCAAGGTGACGCCGAGCGTCGCCAATTTCGTTCTGATCCACTTCCCGGCCGACAAGGGCAAGACCGCCGCGGAAGCCGACGCCTATCTCACGCGGCGCGGCCTCGTGCTGCGCGCCCTCAACAATTACAAGCTGCCGCATGCGCTGCGCATGACCATTGGCACCGAGGAAGCCAACCGCCTCGTGGTCGAGGGCCTGCGCGACTTCTTAGGTGGAAAGTGAACACCGACGTGACCACGGCTCCGCTCTTCAACCGCATCGCGCTGATCGGCTTCGGCCTGATCGGCGGCTCGATCGCGCGCGGCGCGCGCGCGCAAGGCCTGGTAGGCGAGATCGTGACCACCGCGCGCTCGGAGAAGACGCGCGCCCGCGTCGCCGAGCTCGGCATCGCCGATCGCGTCGTCGAGACCAATATCGAGGCGGTGAAGGATGCCGATCTCGTCATCCTTTGCATCCCGGTCGGCGCCTGCGGCCCGGTCGCGGCCGAGATCGCCGGCCATCTCAAGCCCGGCGCCATCATCTCCGACGTCGGCTCGGTGAAGGGCGCCGTCGTCAAGGACATGGCGCCGCATCTGCCTGACGGCGTGCACTTCGTGCCGGCGCATCCGGTGGCCGGCACGGAACACTCGGGCCCGGATTCCGGCTTCGCCGAACTCTTCATCAACCGCTGGTGCATCCTGACGCCGCCCGAAGGCACCGATCCCGCGGCGACCGACCGGCTGCGCGCGTTCTGGGCCGCGCTCGGCGCCAAGGTCGAGGTCATGACGCCGGATCATCATGACCTCGTGCTCGCGATCACCAGCCATCTGCCGCATCTGATCGCCTACACCATCGTCGGCACTGCCGACGAGCTGGCGCAGGTGACGGAATCCGAGGTCATCAAGTTCTCCGCCGGCGGTTTCCGCGACTTCACCCGCATCGCAGCGTCGGACCCGACGATGTGGCGCGACGTGTTCCTCGCCAACAAGGACGCTGTGCTCGAGATGCTCGGCACCTTCACCGAGGACCTGTCGAAGCTGACCCGCGCGATCCGGCGCGGCGACGGCGACGCGCTGTTCGACCACTTCACCCGCACCCGCGCCATCCGCCGTGGCATCGTCGAGATCGGCCAGGATTCCGCCGCGCCCGATTTCGGCCGGCCGCATGCGAATTTGAAGAAGTAGTCGGGCTCGGTCCGCATACTCTCCGTCGTCCCGGCGCAGGCCGGGACCCATACTCCGCGGCAGATGTGGTTGGAGGGACTCGCCGTTCCAGTGATCCATAACAATCGGCATTTGTGGTTATGGGTCCCGGCCTGCGCCGGGACGACGATGAGGATGGATCGCGATTCAAGTTGTCACACCACGCGGCGTCATCGCCCGGCTTGACCGGGCGATCCAGTATTCCAGAGACGTCCGCGCTTGAGCCGAGAGGCCGCGGCGTACTGGATCGCCCGGTCGAGCCGCGCGATGACAGTGTGGGTGGGGACGCGGCTTCGCATTCTCGCGACGTGATTTGCCCGAGCTTTGCTCTTCGTTCCGCCCTCACTTGATCAGAGGCGCAGGGAAAGCCGGGTGCCGATCGGCAGCGCCGCTTTCACCGCGTCTGGTCAAGGTAGCGACCGAAGCAACACGCCATCGATCTTTCCGTCGGATGCCAAAATGATCCGCCATTCCATGTCGACATTGGCGAAGTTGACGTCATAGACATCCCAACCGTCTCGCCCGACGCCCTTGAAGCGAATCGTTTGCATGCGCCCGGCCAGATCCAGCGCGGCGATGATCGCCGGAGCCTGCTCGCGGGCCACCGCCGCCATGATGTCGCTCATGCCGGCGTAGTCGACGGCACCTTGCTGGTGCTGGATGATCAGGCGGCGGATCGCCTCCTCGGTTCCCGGCGACGGCGTCTTGTTGTCGATCTTCTTTGCCAGCGCGGTCGCCGCATCTTGGGCCTGCTGGTCGTCGATCCGGGTCGCGTCGTGCGTCAACCCGCCCTGATGAAGCGTCAGGGCGTTCGAGATTCCATCCGGCTCGACGGCGAAGGTAATCTGCGCCGCCGTGGTCTTGAGAAAAAACGTGTGCTCGCTTTCGGGATATATTTCCGAGGCGAACTGTCCGAGCGGCTTCGCGAACAGATGACCGCCATCCCGCGTGATCGTCACCACCTGCCCGCCGGCCTGAAACCGAAAATGACCGACGTAGCGCTCCATCACGCCGGGATCGATTTGAATCGCAGCGCGGGGCCGGGCCTGTTCGTAGCGCCGTTGCGCGACGGCATCGAAGGATGCTTCGGCCATGTTGGTTTCTTTGGCCAGCGCAATGAGGTCGGCGATCGAGAGCGATCCGCCGGCGGAAAGCTTCAAACGCGCCACATTCACCAGCGCAAGGCCCTCATCGGCGCGGTTGCGCAGTTGAAGGATCGACGATTGTTGCATGGCCAGGATTCGGTCGAGATCGATCGCGCCGCCTTCGAGAAGCTTGGCGATTTGCGCGAGGCTGAGCCCCATTCGCTTTAGCGCGAGGATCTCGTGCAGCCGGCTGATCTCCGCAGCCCCATAAAGCCGCCAACTCTTCGCCGTGCGGCGCGGCGAAATCAGGCCGCGGCTCTCATAGAGCCGAAGTCCGCGTACCGTGAGACCGATGCGAGCGGCGCACTCTGCCGCGGTCAGCAACACGTCCTTGCCGGCTTTGTCTCTCGGCTGGTTCATCGACGGAGGCCCTTTCGTCCGTACCTTACGGTGTGACCTTAGGTCCGGCTCAAGGCCTTTTTCGGCGCGGCAGGCGATAAACCGCTTGAGCCGGCCCCAAGGTTATAGGTCAGAAGCGGGGCAGGAAGACCCTTCAACACGCAAGTCGCCACAACATACACGCGCATCGACGACGGTCCTCCGGACCTGGCCACACAACCACAACAACGGGACACCAATCTCATGAAAAAGCTTCTGCTCGGTGCGGTCGCTGGTATCGCCTGCGCGGCTCCCGCGTTCGCGGCCGATCTTCCGGCGCGCACCTATCCGAAGGCGCCGGCCTATACGGCGCCGGAGGCGGTCTATAACTGGACCGGCTTCTACATCGGCGGCCACATCGGTGGTGACTTCGCGGGCAACAACAGCCTCGGCGGGGACAAGGCCCGATTCCTGGGCGGCTTGCAGGGTGGCTTCGACTACCAGTTCGCATCGAACTGGGTAATCGGTACCGAGGTTCAGTTTAGTGGGCTCACCGGCAACGGTGGCAAAGGCTCGGCTCTTCCGGCAGGCACCCTGGTAACAAGCAATCAGCTTGGCTCGATCACCGGCCGGCTCGGCTACGCCTGGGGCCCCGCGCTTCTCTACGCCAAGGGCGGTTACGCCGTCCGCGACAACCTCAATATCGGCGCTGGCTCCGGCGGAATTCCGGTGGTCGTTGCGACCAATGGCAGTCACCGGAGCGGCTTCACCCTCGGCGGCGGTCTCGAATACATGTTCGCGCGGAATTGGTCCGCGAAGGCCGAGTATCAGTATTACAACTTCGGCAACACCACCTTCGCCGGCGGCCCCGCCACGATCGTCGGCGTCCGCTTCAGGGACGACGAGCATGCCGTCAAGGTGGGCTTCAACTACCGCTTCGGCTGGGGTAGCTAGAGCATTTTCGATCACTCTAATGCGAGTCTCCGGACCTTCTGCGCTGGGCGACGGCGAAGCGCTGTTCGACCACTTCACCCGCGCCATCCGCCGCGGCATCGTCGAGATCGGCCGGGATTCCGCCGGACCCGACTTCGGCCGTCCGCATTCGAATTTGAAGAAGTAGGATCAGGCGCGCGGTATTCTCCACTTCGTCGTCCTGGCGAAAGCCAGGACCCATAACCACCGCATTGAGTGATGAACGGGATCGCGGCCCCAGCGTCGCGTAACAATTGCGATTTGGGGTAATGGGTCCTGGCCTTCGCCAGGACGACGCTGAGGATGGTTCTCGATTCAAGATGTCAAACAACGCGATGTCATCACCCGCGACTTCGGCGCCGCTATTATGTGGCGTTCCCCTAGACGTTGGGTGCCAGGGCTAATCCTAGATTGCCCACCGCATGGTCTCAAATAGCAGTACGATTGACCGCCGGATGATCGGCAAGGCAACCGGAGAGTCAGTCATGAAAGCTTTTGCAATGACATTGCTCGCAGGTGTCACCATCGGAGCCATCGCAGTCCACGGCCTCCACGCTCAAGGAGCCAAGCTGAAAGCTTACACTGTCAGCGAAATTGAAGTCCTCGACCCTTCAGCCCAGGCCGCTTACCTCCCGGCCGCCCGGAAGGCGATAGAGGCAGCCCATGGTCGAGCCTTGCGCACCGCAGCCGGACGGGTTGTTCAAATCGAGGGGGGACCGCCTCCCAAGAGTGCGGCGATCGTCGAATGGGACAGCATGGATGACGCGGTAGCATTCTACAAGTCGAAGGCCTGGTCGGACCTTGCACCCCAGCGGGACAAGGCAACCAAGGTCATACGGCGGTACGTCGTCGAAACCGAAAAGTAGCCAAGCTTGAGGCTCAAATAACTTCGGTGACGGAGATCCAAACGGACGGGAAATTCGCCTGGGTCTGAGGTCTGGAGAAGGCGACACTGCACTTGAAGGCTGGCGGCGACCCTCTCAACATCAAGGACTTCGTCACCAATCTTTTTGAAAAGGACGGTGACCGCCCGCTGATGATCCTTCATCATGCACAGGTCATCCCGAAATAGCGACTGGGCCAACATCCAGCAGTGCAGTTACCCGCGTGGCTCACCGTCGCAACCGTTGATCCCGGATCGGCCCCGCCGCCGATATCGGCGCAACCTTCTGGGTCAGCCGCTGGCGGCCGACGAGGCCGGCGGTTGCCAGCATGACGTCGCCGCCGAACCACCATGAGCCGATCACGAACTCCCAGGCGCGCGGCGGAATCTCGTCGAATACGATGCCGTAGACCGACACCAGCGCAGCCAGCGCGGCGAGGAAGATGCCGCCGGCGCTCATCAGCTCGACGGCATCGATGCGCCCCGTGGCGCGCAAGGCGGGCCTTGGAATATCGATGCCGAGATAGAAGCCGACGGCACCGATCACGATCGTCGTCACGATGAAGGCAAGCGTACCGAAGAAAGCGATGTGCCCCTTCGCGAGCTGGGCGGCGACGAAGGTGCCGCCCATGGCGCCGGCCATCGCCAGACCGGTTCGCTGCAACACATGCGCGGCGCGGCTGACCATCATCAGTTCGCGGGCGATCACGGCCCTCTCCTTGCTGCTCACGATCCTCATCTGCATGTTCCTTTCCAGCTCTACGCTCCCTCTCCCCGTTCTGACGGGGAGAGGGTTGGGGTGAGGGGCCGTCTCCGCAATAATGCTGGCTAGGCTAACGAACTCGCGGAGACTCCCCTCACCCAGATCGCATCTTCGATGCGTCGTAGCCGGAGCTCTGCTTCGGCGTTCTCATGGACGGCCGCCGAAGGCGGCCTACGCCTCTCCCCGCACGCGGGGCGAGGTAACCGGAGTCCTAGAACGGGTAGTAGCGGACCTGGGTCATGACGATGTGGTCGTCGGTCTTCGGCGCGCCGCCGACACCTTGGAAGGCGAAGCGCTGGTTATAGGAATACTGCACGCCGGCCTTGATCGCCCCGTAGTCGCCCTTGAAGATCGTGTCGTAGAAACCGACCGTGTATTGCCTGACCTCCGAGGTGTTGCCGTTGCAGGTCGCCGCCGGCGAGTTCTCGACGTTGCAGCCGAGATTGTTGTAGAGCGGGTTGCCGTAACCGAACGGCACCGTGCCGACGTTGGAGAACGTCGCCTTGGTCTTCTCGAGGCCGGCATAGGCATAGAGATCGAGCGACGGCGTCGTGTGCCAGACCGTGCCGAGCAGGAACGCCGTGATCGGCAGCGGCTGGATCGAGCCGTCCTGGCGCACCGTCGCGTCCGGGAACGGCGTCGCCGTGAAGCGGCCGAGCGCGCCGTGAGACGCCGAGCCCTGCAGCTCCAGCAGCTGCGGCACGATCTCCGCCGAGAAGTGCCCGCCGAAGCTCACCGTGTTGACGTCGTGATTGGCGAAGTTGAAGCGATCGTAGAAGTCGCGATACATCGCCCAGCCCTCGACATGCAGCTTGTAGGGCCCAAGCCGCGGATCCCACGCGCCCTTCACGGTGAAATCGGGCACGTGATTGAGGCTGACATTGTTGGCGTTGTTGAAGAAGCTGCCGCCCGGCCCGGTGAGGTTGACCAGGAGGTTCGGGTTGAGCACGCCTTGCGGGCCGGCCGCGGGCGTGCCGACCAGCGGCGTGTTGCCGCCGAAGAACGAGGTCTGCGGATTTTCCGCCGACACCGCGAGCTTGAATTCGGGCCCGATGTCCTGCCAGACGCGAATGCCGGGCTGCCGCGCCGCAAGGAAGCCGGGCACCGATTCGAAATCGATCACGCCGGGCGCATCGACCCCGCGCGGATCGATGCCGGACTTGCTCGGCGCATTCAGCGACCAGCTCTGACCGGCAAGCACATGCAGGCCGAGATCGGTGCGGCTGACCTCGACGCTGGCCTGACGCAGCCGCGGGTTGAACGAGTTGGTAGCGACCGAGTTCGCGGTCTGCGCCGCGCCTTCGAAATCCATTTCGCCGTAGCCGGCGACGCGGGTGTTGGCGAAGACTTCGGCTTCCGCAAGCACCGAGAATCGGGTCTGCCGCGCCGAGAAGCGCGACTCGCCGGTGTTGAAGTTCTTGCTCTGCGGGAACGGAATGAAGGCGTAGACCGAGCCGGTGTCGGAGGCGAGATTGCGGGTCCGGTAGATGCCGGTGAGATCGACCCAGCCGCCGAAGGTGAAGGTGACGCCCTTGTAGCAGAGCTTGCCCGATGCGCAGGGATCGAACGGCACCGGCGCCTTGGCCGCCATGTGCGTGTTCTGCATTGCGCTCTGTCTTGCCGCCAGCGCCTCCTCCTTGCGCGCCTGCACTTCCATTTTCTGTTCGAGCTGCTTGAGGCGTGCCTTCAACGCCTTCAGCTCCGACGCATCGTCGTCCGCCAACGCTGGACCTGCCGACAACAGCACGCTGCCGAGCAGAATCCCCCCGAGAATTCGCATCGCTTCCTCCACACGAGGTTGTTTCCTCAGGCGAGAGAGAGCGGTATTCGGGGACTGATATTCGCGGCGGCCCGCAATATTCCGGTCACGTTTTTCTCATCGCGGCCGCGGGAATGTTTTGCCGCGACGGACGATATCGCGCGCGAGGGATTAAGGAGTCCGCGCAGTGCGGAGGGTGGATTTTGCGCAGCACAATTCGCCTCTCAGCCGGCGGTGAGCGGCGGCGCACGCGTAACAACACCGGTCACAAGATCGAATTGTCGTTCGGCACCCGTTTCAGGCTGCCATGGACATGCGATGGACGAAGGACAGCAAGATGATCGGTGAAGTCATTGTAGTCGGTGACCTGAAGTTACGGGATGGCGCCTCGCTCGAGGAATACAACCGGCTGGGCGAACGCATGTACGAAATCGTCAGCCGCCTTCCGGGATTCCTGTCGGTGAAATCGTTCAAGGCGGCGGATGGCGAGGAGCTCACCCTGTTTCGCTTTGCCTCGGAAGAAGCGCTCGAAGCCTGGCGCCATCATCCGGACCATGTTGAAACCATGCAGCGCGGACATGCCGAATTCTACGCCAGCGGTTTCCTGCAGATCTGCAAGGTGATCCGCGAAGTCGGCCCGTTTGAGCATGCGTAACGGCGCGTGGGGTGGTTTAGCGTAGCGTCATCCGCCGCACAGCTGGCGGTGAACAATGGCGGGTTACGGCTTCGCCTAACCCGCCCTACCGAGCTTCGAGCTATGCGCTGCTCAGAACAGCGGCGGAATCTGCGCGACTTTCAGCGGGCCCAAAAACACCGCACCATCGGTGAAGCGCAGCGGGAAGCTGCGCGCCTTCTTGCCTTCGAGCGTCGCCTCGGTGCCGAGCGAATTGATGCCGGCGGAGATGCCGGCATTGGCGTTCTGCTTGATCACCTTGCCGAGGCCGGGGATGGCGCGGTCCAGCGCGCCGAACAGATTGCTGAGGTCCTGGCTCTTCACGCCCGGCGCGACGCGATCGAGCGTGGACTGCGGTACGCCCTCCTCCAGCATCTTGTCGATGCCGAGCGCGGGGATGACGCGCTCGAGGCCGGCGACCGTCATCTGCAGATCGCCCTCGATGCGGCCTTGCGCGTTGAGACGGAGCGTGCCGGCCGCCACCGAAAGCACGTCGCCCTGCTCGATCCGCGACTGCTGGATCTCGACGCTGCCGCCGGCCGCCTGGATCTCGCGGAAACGATCCGGCCACGGCTTGGGCGAGAAATCCTTCAGGCCGTTCAGCCGCGCATGGATGTCGGCGTTGAACGGCTGGGTGAGCAGCGGATGCACGTCCTGCAAGGTGCCACCGGCGATCTGCAGCACGGTCTCGATCGCGGGGCTGTCCGGCGCCGAGCCATCGACCTGCCTGCCGTGCAGCTCGATGTGATTGACACGCATCAGCGGTGTCGGCGCGGGACCGCCGGTGCGGTCGATGGCGAGATTGTCGAACACCAGCGAGGCGCGCTGCGGCACCGCCGGCAGGCCGACCACGCTTGAGCGTCCGAGGCTCCAGTTCACCGACAAGGTCGGCTGCGCGTTGCGCTCGGCGATCGTGGCGGGGCCCTTGAACTCCGCGATCACGAGCTTGGGATCATAGATCTGCGCCACGACCAGGATCTCGACCAGCCGCGCCACGAACGACATTTGCGGCGAGGCGGTCTGCGACACCAGCATCACGCTGGGCTGCTCGCAGCGGATTTCGAGCCGGAACGGGTAACCCGCCACCGAGCGCTTGTCGCAATCATAGACCCGGCCGGCCTTTGCCTCCTGCGCGCGCCAGGCATCCGCCTGCACGCCGACCTGCGAGGCGGCGAAGAACCAGAAGCCGCTCCACAGCACCGCGGCGATCAGGACCGCGACAGGGACGGCATAGAGGCCGAAGCGCGAGCGACGGCGGGGAGCTGAGTTCAAATCGGACATGCGGCGTCCTTTGGCGGGCGAATTTGTCAAAATCGAAGCGGCAGCAAGCCGCGGGCAACCCTTACGCACCTCTTGCGCACCTCTTGCGCAATCCTCGCGCAACCTTTGCGTGACCCTTACGTAACCCTTGCGTAACCCTTGGAAACATCACGGAATCTGCTTCGCTTCGACAGCGTGTTCTGCTAGCCCATCTGCGCGATGTCAGCAAATCCTCCCCATTCCGAAACCGACGGCGACCTCTGGGTGTTCGGCTACGGCTCGCTGATGTGGAAGCCGGGCTTCGAGTTCCTCGAGCAGGTGCCGGCGCGGCTGATCGGCGAGCATCGCGCGCTCTGCGTCTATTCGTTCGACCACCGCGGCACGCCGGAGAAGCCGGGCCTGGTGCTCGGCCTCGACCGCGGCGGCGCCTGCCGCGGCATCGCGTTCCGTGTCGCCGCCCGCCTGCGCCACGACACCATCGCCTATTTGCGGGCGCGCGAGCAGACCACCAACGTGTATCGCGAGGTGATGCGCTCGGTGTGGCTGGAGAATGCGGCGCGCGAACGCGTCTCCGCGCTGGCCTATGTGGTCGATCGCGGCCATGTGCAATATGCCGGACGGCTGTCGCTCTCCGAGCAACTGCGCCTGGTGCAGCAGGGCCACGGCCGCTCCGGCAACAACCGCGACTATGTGCTCTCGACCGTCGCGGCGATCGAGAAGCAGGGTTTTCGCGACACCCAACTGCACCAGCTCGCGACGATGCTGCATGATTCCGGCCCGCTGCATCGCGATGCACGTGCGGCGGACGGGCTCGATCAGGCCTGAGTGCCGACGCGCCATTGGCGTCGATCTCGCGCATTGAGGAACCGGTTCGCGGAATTTTGCCACGGCGCGAACAATATTGTGGTTTCAATTTCCGGTCGCTGGAATGGAACGACTGGAATGCGCCCCTCATTGCCCAAGCTCGCCGCAATCGGCCTGCTGTTGCTGCTGAACTCACCGTCGTATGCGGCTCTGAGAGAGGATGGCGCGGCGTGCGACGCCAAGGAGCCGCGCCCGGATCTCGCGATCCCCGCCTGCACCCGCCTGATCGCAGCCAATCCCAGGGGGCGCGACCTCGCGATCACCTATTACAACCGGGCACTGGCCTGGCATAACAAGGGCGAGCTGGAGAAAGCCAAATCGGACTACGATCAGTCGATCGCGATCAATCCGTCGTTTGCGCCTTCCTACGGCCAGCGGGCCAAGGTCTATCTGCAAAACCAGGCCTATGACCGCGCGCTGAGCGACTTCGATCAGGCGATCCGGCTCAAGCCTGCCGGTCCGTTCAGCGCCGGCTGGTTCAACAATCGCGCCGAGCTGTTCGTTGCCACCGGAGACTATGATCGCGCGCTGGCCGATTACGGCAAGTCCATCGAGCTCGATCCCAACTCGTGGTACGCCTATGTCAATCGCGCGCTGGTCTATGATTTCAGCGGCAAGGACCGGCTCGCGGCGCTGCATTGCCAGGATGCGATCAAGCTCGCGCCGCGCGCAGCCGGCCCCTATTATTGCCGGGCCGTGATCGAGATCGGCGCCGGCGATCTCGACAATGCCGCGCGCGATATCGACCGCGCGATCGGCATCCAGGATGGGCAATCCGAGTTCTACTCGCTGCGCGGCCTGACGCTGGCCAGCAGAGGCGAGCTCGACCAGGCCATGCGCGACTACGACCACGCCACGCAACTGAATGCACAGGGCGCACTGAATTACGCACGGCGAGGTCTCGCCGACGAGAAGAAGGGCGATATCGACGCTGCGCGCGCCGACTTCCGGCATGCGCTCGACGTCATCGGCCTCGATCAGCTCGACCGCACCCAGGGCCAGCGCGTCGCCAGGGAAGGCCTGCAACGGCTGGATCAGGTCGCCGCCACGGAGAAGAGCGTCGTCGCCGATCACGGCGCGGCCAAACCTGGCCCGGCCAATCCTGTCCCCGCGCTCGCCGCGGCCGTTCCGATCCCGCCGATCGGCGCAGGCCCGAAGGCAACGACAACCGAACGGCGCATCGCCCTCGTCGTGGGCAACTCGAAATACCGCTCCGTCCCGGTGCTGCCGAACCCCGGCCAGGACGCCGCGGCGATCGCCGACACGCTGCGCGCGGTGGGCTTTCAGGATGTCCGCCTCGTCACCGACGCCAGCCGGGATGGCCTGGTCGAAGCCCTCAAATCATTCGCCAACGCGGCTGACGGCGCCGACTGGGCCGTGATCTACTATGCCGGACACGGCATGGAGATGGCGGGCGAGAACTATCTGGTGCCGGTCGATGCGAAACTCACAACCGACCGCGACGTGTCGTTCGAGGCCGTCGCCCTGACCCAGGTGATGGGCGCGACCGAAGGGGCGCGCAAGCTGCATCTCGTCATTCTCGATGCCTGTCGCGACAATCCGTTCGCCAACCAGATCAAGCGCACCGTCGCGTCACGCTCGATCGGCAGGGGATTGGCCCAGGTCGAACCCGACAGCGGCACGCTCGTGGTCTACGCCGCCAAGCACGGCCAGGTCGCGCTCGACGGCGACGGCGGTCACAGCCCGTTCGTGACGGCCCTGATCAAGCGCATGCAGACGCCACGAATCGAGATCCGCAAGCTGTTCGACCTCGTGAGGGACGACGTCATGGCCGCGACGGATCGGCGGCAGCAGCCCTTCAGCTACGGTTCGGTGCCGGGAGCTGAGGATTTCTACTTTGTCAGCGCGAGCCAGAATGCGGCCAAGTAGTCCGCCTCCGCGTGGTCAAGAACGATGCGGCCGGGAATACGGCCGTCGTCGGGCGTCTGTTGCGATCCGATCAATCGCGGCGGCTGTATGGCCGCGGCCCGTGACATTTAGGCTTTTGCATCGCGGCGCCGACAGATAGAAGCTCATCCGCGAACATCGACACTGATGCAATGAACCTCTCCGCCCCCTTTATCCGCCGGCCGGTCGGCACCACGCTGCTGTCTCTTGGACTGGTGGTGGCGGGCATCATTGCGTTCTTCAAGTTGCCGGTGTCGCCGCTGCCCGACGTCGACATCCCGACCATCATGGTGCAGGCGACCCTGCCCGGCGCCAGCCCGGCCGACGTCGCTTCCACCGTGGCGAGCCCCTTGGAACGTCATCTCGGCCAGATCGCGAGTGTCACCGAGATGACGTCGTCGTCTTCGCTCGGCTCCGCCCGCATCACGCTGCAATTCGACATCGACCGCGACATCAACGGCGCCGCGCGCGACGTGCAGGCGGCGATCAACGCCGCGCGCGCCGACCTGCCGACCAACCTCCGCGCCAACCCCACCTACCGCAAGTTCAACCCGGCCTCGGCGCCGATCCTGATCTACACCCTGACCTCGGACACGCTGACCCCCGCCGAGCTCTATGACGCCGCCTCGACCGTGCTGGCCCAGAAGCTGTCGCAGGTCGAGGGCGTCGGCGAAGTCTCGGTCGGCGGCGGCTCGCTGCCCGCGGTGCGCGTCGAGCTGATCCCGCCGGCGCTCTACAAATACGGCATCGGGCTCGAGGACGTCCGCGCCGCGCTGTCGAGCGCCAACGCGCACAGCCCGAAGGGCGGCATCGACGTCGGCGACCAGCGCTACCAGATCTATGCCAACGACCAGGCGCGGAAGGCCGCCGACTACAAGCCGCTCGTCGTCGCCTACCGCAACGGCGCGGCGGTGCGCCTGACCGATGTCGGCGACGTCATCGATTCCGTGGAGAATGTGCGCACGCTCGGCCTTTCCAACGGCAAGCCGGCCGTCGTGATGATCGTGTACCGACAATCGGGCGCCAACATCATCAAGATGGTCGACAGCGTAAAAGGGCTGATACCGCAGCTCAGGGCCTCGGTTTCGCCCGCGATCGACATCACGCTGGCGATGGACCGCTCGAAGACGATCCGGGCCTCGCTGCACGACGTCGAGATCACGCTCCTCATCGCCGTCGCCCTGGTAATCCTGGTCGTGTTCGCCTTCCTGCGCAATGCGCGGGCGACACTGGTGCCTGTGGTGGCGGTCGGCGTGTCGCTGATCGCCACCTTTGCCGTGATGTATTTGCTGGGCTACACGCTCGACATCTTCTCGCTGATGGCCCTGACGGTGGCGACCGGCTTCGTGGTCGACGACGCCATCGTGGTGCTGGAGAACATCGCCCGTCACTTGGATGCCGGGATGTCGCGGCTGGAGGCGACGCTGGTCGGCACCCGCGAGGTCGGCTTCACCGTGCTGTCGATGAGCGTGTCGCTGATCGCGGTGTTCGTGCCGATCCTCTTGATGGGCGGGCTGGTCGGCCGCCTGTTCCGCGAATTCGCCATGACCATCACCATCGCGATCGTGATCTCGCTGGTGGTCTCGCTGACGACGACGCCGATGATGTGCGCGGTGCTGCTGCGCAAGGAGGAAGGCCAGCCGCATGGCTGGATCTACCGGATCAACGAGCGCGCCTTCGAGCTGATGCTGAGCGGCTACCGCGCGACGCTCGGCCTCGCGCTGCGGCATCCGCTGCTGGTGATGCTGATCCTGGGCTGCACGCTCTATCTGAACGTCCATCTCTACACGGTGGTGCCCAAGGGCTTCGTTCCGCAACAGGATACCGGCCTGCTGATCGGCTCGATCCAGGCCGACCAGAGCACCTCGTTCCAGCTGATGCAGCAGAAGCTGACCCAGTTCATCGACATCGTGAAGTCGGATCCGGCGGTCGATACCGCGGTCGGCTTCACCGGCGGCGGCGGCGTCGGTCCGGGGGGCACCAACACCGGCACCGTGTTCGCCTCGCTGAAGCCGATGGACGAACGCAAGCTGCGCGCCGACAAGGTGATCGAGCGGCTGCGCGATCCCTTGGCAAAGGTGGCGGGCGCCACCCTGTTCCTGCAATCGATCGGCGATCTCGGCGCCGGCGGCCGCTCGGGCAATGCGGCCTATCAATACACGCTGAAGGGCTCGACCTTCGAGGAGCTGAACGAGTGGACGCCCAAGCTCGTCGCCGCCTTGCAGAAGGAACCGACGCTCGCCGACGTCAACACCGACCAGCAGAACAAGGCGCTGCAAGCCAATCTGGTGATCGATCGCGACGCCGCCTCGCGGCTCGGGATCACGGTCAGCCAGCTCGACAACACGCTCTATGACGCGTTCGGGCAGCGCCAGGTCTCGACCATCTTCGTCGCGCGCAACCAGTATCACGTGATCATGGAGGTCGCGCCGCGCTTCTCGCAGGACCCGCAGACCCTGAAGGAGGTCTACATCTCGACCTCGGGCGGATCGGCGACCGGCACGCAGAGCACCAATGCGGTGGCCGGCACGGTGGCCTCGTCGTCGCAGAAGAACTCGATCAGCTCGGTCGCAGCCAATGTGGTGCGCAATCAGGCCACCAACTCGATCGGCGCCACCGGCAAGGGCGTCGCCTCGACCGGAACCGCGGTCTCGACCAGCGCCGAGACGATGATCCCGCTGTCGAGTGTCGCCCGCTTCGAGCATGGCGAGACGCCGCTTGCGGTCAACCACCAGGATTTGCTGGTCGCCAGCACCATCTCGTTCAATCTGCCGCCGGGCGTCTCGCTCAGCACCGCGACCACCACGATCGAGAACGCAATGCGCACACTCGGCATGCCGGCGGGCATTTCCGGCGGGTTCGCGGGCTCCGCGAAGATCTTCCAGCAGGCGCTGGCGAACGAGCTGTTTTTGATTCTCGCAGCACTCGCGACGATCTACATCTCGCTCGGCATGCTCTACGAGAGCTACGTCCACCCGCTGACCATCCTCTCCACTTTGCCCTCGGCCGGCGTCGGCGCGGTGGCGGCGCTGATGCTGTCGCACACCGATTTCGACATCATCGGCATGATCGGGGTGATCCTCCTCGTCGGCATCGTCAAGAAAAACGCCATCATGATGATCGACTTCGCGCTCGATGCCGAGCGCCAGCGCGGGCTGTCGTCGCGCGATGCGATCTACGAGGCCTGCCTGATGCGGTTCCGCCCGATCATGATGACGACGCTCGCCGCGCTGTTCGGCGCGGTGCCGCTGATGATCGGCCTCGGCGAAGGCAGCGAGCTGCGCCAGCCGCTCGGCATCGCGATCTTCGGCGGCCTGATCCTGAGCCAGATCCTGACGCTCTACACCACGCCGGTAGTCTATCTCTATCTCGACCGCGCGAGACTCTGGGTCCAGCGCCGCCGTGCCGCGCGCCGCGCACGCCGGGCCACGGCACGCGCGTCCTGAGCGCCAAGCGTTGACAGGCCGACCGCGATCTTGCCAACCTTGCGCGGTGGGCGGACGCAAGGAACCAAGCCGTGACTCCAGCACCTGAAATCGCCGCCTCGCGCTGGTTCAACGCCGGCGAGCCCCTGACCCTGGCCGCGCTGCGCGGCCGCCCGGTGCTGCTGCACGCCTTCCAGATGCTGTGTCCCGGCTGCGTCAGCCACGGCACGCCGCAGACACAGCGCGCGTTCGAGCTATTCAAGCATTCGGACCTGCAGGTGATCGGGCTGCACACCGTGTTCGAGCACCACGCGGCGATGACGCCGGTATCGTTGGAAGCCTTCATCCACGAATACCGGCTGACCTTCCCGATCGGCGTCGACGAGGCCGGCGACGGCACGCCGATCCCCGTCACCATGCAGCGCTACGGCATGCAGGGAACCCCGACCAGCATCCTGATCGGCCGCGACGGCAACATCGTGCATCACGGTTTTGGCCAGCAGAGCGACATGGCGCTCGGCGCGATCATTGCCGCGGAGCTTGCCGCGCCGCACGGCTGATGCCGGCCCACACTGCCTGCAACCCATTCCCGCGGCTGCGTTATGACGGCGTCGCGCAATGCGTGATACGGTCTCGCCAACCAGAACCGTCGCCTTGCGGGAGGATGTCATGAAGACCTATCAGCTCTACATCAACGGCCAGTATGTCGATCCCGCCAATGGCGAGTGGTTCGACAGCATCGATCCCTATCGCGGCGAGGCCTGGGCCAAAATTCCGCGCGGCTCGGCGGCCGATGCCGACAAGGCGGTGAAAGCCGCCAATGAGGCGATGTGGCGCGGCCCGTGGGCGAAGATGACGGCGTCCGCGCGCGGCAAGGTGATGCGCAAGCTCGGCGACCTCGTCGCGGCCAACGCGGAGCGTCTCGCCGAGATCGAGGTGCGCGACAACGGCAAGCTGATGGCCGAGATGCTGGGCCAGCTCCGCTACCATCCGGAGTGGTGGTGGTATTTCGGCGGCCTCGTCGACAAGCTCGAGGGCGGCCTGGTGCCGATCGACAAGGCGGATACGTTTGCCTACACGACGCATGAGCCGGTCGGCGTCGTCGCGGCGCTGACCGCCTGGAATTCGCCGCTGCTGTTCGTCGCCTGGAAATGCGCCGCCGCGCTCGCCGCCGGTTGCGCGGTGGTGGTCAAGCCCTCGGAATTCACCTCGGCCAGCACGCTCGAATTCGCGGCGCTGACCAAGGAAGCCGGAATTCCCGACGGCATCTTCAACGTGGTGACCGGCTTCGGGCCGGAGGCAGGCTCCGCATTGATCTCGCATCCCGGCGTCGCCAAGATCACCTTCACCGGATCGGACACCACCGGCGCAAAGGTCTACGAGACCGCGGCCAAGAGCCTCAAACGCGTCTCGCTCGAGCTCGGTGGCAAGTCGCCCAACATCGTGTTCGAGGATGCCGACCTGACGGCGGCTGCGGCCGGCGCGATCTCCGGCATCTTCGCCGCCACCGGCCAGACCTGCATCGCCGGTTCGCGCCTCTTGGTGCAGAACTCGATCAAGGAGAAGTTCGTCGCGCGCGTGCTGGAGCTGGCGAAATCCGCCAAGATCGGCGATCCCATGCAAGCCGACACCAATGTCGGCCCGATCACGACGCCCGCGCAGTACAAGAAGGTGCTCGACTATATCGATATCGCGAAAGCCGAAGGCGCGCGCTGCCTGCTCGGCGGCAAGCCGGCCTCCGGCGAGGGTATCAAGGGCGGCCAGTTCGTCGAGCCGACCATCTTCACCGATGTCGACAACACCATGCGGATCGCCCGCGAGGAGGTGTTCGGCCCGGTGCTGTCGATCATCTCCTTCGACACCGAGGAAGACGCCATCCGCATCGCCAACGACACGATCTACGGCCTTGCCGCCGGCATCTGGACCAAGGATCTCGCGCGCGCCATCCGCGTGCCGAAGCAGCTCCGCGCCGGCACCGTGTGGGTCAACACCTACCGCGCCATCAGCTACATGATGCCGTTCGGCGGCATGAAGTTCTCCGGCGTCGGCCGCGAAAGCGGCATCGACGCGGTGCGCGAATATCAGGAAACCAAGAGCGTCTGGATCTCGACCGCGACCGACGTGCCGGCGAATCCGTTCGTGATGCGGTAACTCTCCGCCTACCCCTTCGCCGCACTCGGCACACCGCCGAACAATTTCGCCTGCTCGGCGCGGCCGGCATCGACGATGCGGGTGGTGGCGGTTTCGATCGCCTCGCGCAGGCGGGTCATGAACTCGTCGCGTGGCAGGCCGGCCGGCAATGGATCGAGGAATTCGACCACCAGCGTGCCGGGATAGCGCATGAAGGTGCGGCGCGGCCAGAACAGCCCGGAATTGAGCGCGATCGGCAGGCACGGCACGCCGCTCTCGGCGTAGATCTGCGCGACGCCGGCCTTGTAGTTCGGCGCAGCGCCGGGCGCGGTGCGGGTGCCCTCCGGAAAGATCACGAGCTGGCGGCCGAGCTTCACTTCGGCTGCCGCGCGCTTCAGCGTCTTGATCAGCGAGCGCGGGCCGCCGCCGCGCTCGACCGAGATCATGCCGACCTTCTTCAGGTACCAGCCGAACACCGGGATCATCATCAGCTCGCGCTTGAGGATGAACAGCGGATGCTCGAAGAAGCGCACCAGCGCGAACGTCTCCCAGAATGACTGGTGCTTGGAGGCGACGACCAGCGGCCCGCTCGGAATTTTCTCGACGCCGCGGAACTCGATCCGGATGTTGCAGATCACGCGCATCAGGAACAGGCTGGCGTTGGCCCACGCGGCCTCGATCGCCATCATCGCGGCGCGCGGCAGCAGCAGCGCCGGCAGCGCGACGATGCAGAGCAGCACCAGCACCAGGTAGAACAGTACGTTGAAGATCAGCGAGCGCAGGAAAATCATTTCAGTCCTTGTTTGAGCATGATCTCCGCGCAAACGCGTTCCGCGCTTGTCGCGAAGGAAAACCGCTCCGCACCTTTCCGGATCATGCCTAGTCCCTGTCCGCCTGCGCCGTTGCCGGGCGGCGTGGCGCGACTGCCGGCTCGGCAAGATCGGAGGTCAGGTCGAGGCCGATATCGGCCAGCCGCACCCGCATCTCCGCAGCGACATATTTGGCGTATTCCGATAGCAAGAGACGGAACGTTCCGCCACTCGTCCACCACGGCTCGTCGCGCCATTTGTCGCCGACCACCGCGAACGGAATCAGCGTGACATCCGGCATCGCATGTGACAGTTCCACGATCGCGCGCGGCATGTGGTAATTCGAGGTCACCACGATCAGCGACTTGAAGCCGCGCTCGTGCGCCCAGCGCCGCGTCTCCGCCGCATTGCTGCGGGTGTTCACCGCCGAACGGTCGAGATCGACGCAGCACCGCATCAGCCCCTGGCTGTCCGGAACCGAGCGCGAAATGTCGTTGGCGTCGTTGGTCGGATGCACGCCGGAGATCAAGAGGCGCTTGCCGTAGCCCGCGGCCAACAGCTCCATCGCGTCGGACACCCGCGACGAGCCGCCGGTCAGCACCACGATGCCGTCGGCATTGTGCGGCGGGTCGGTCTCGACGCCGCGCAATTGCGACAGGAAGCCGATGAAGCCGACCGCGGCGGCAACGAAGGCAAGCGCCAGCGGCACGACGATGACGACGCGCAGCCAGCCGCGCGGCTGCGCGGCATGGCCTTTCGGCGACGTATCGTCGGGCTGCAAACTCATGTGATGCTGATATCCTTCCCCCCGGGGATTTTAGAGCATGATCCGGAAAAGTGGAAACCGGTTTTGCCCGGCCCGGGCCACGCCGATGCGCGCGAAATCACACTCTGGCGACGAAACGCGATCACGAAACCGGCCCCATGATTGCGACGCCGCGGGCCGTCAGTCGATGTCGTCGAGCGTGGCAAACAGGGTGCGCCGCGACGCCCATGCGGTGATCGCCGCGATCAGCACCGCCTGCAACGCCAGGACGAGGTAGCCCGACGGACGCAGCGAGAACGTGCCGAGCAGCGCCGCGAACTGGTCGCCCACCGGCGTGCCGGAGAACCAGTTGGCGATCGACTCGGAGAAGCCGAACGCCAGCATCGCCGCGCCGCCGCCGATCAGCCCGCCCTCGAGGCCGAGCCGGAGGAAATGCCGCAGGAAGCGGTTGGCAATGAAGCTGTCGCTGGCGCCGACGAAATGCAGCACCTCGACGATCGGACGGTTGGACGCCATCGCGCCGCGGGTCGCGAACGATACCGAGATGATGGTGGCGATGATCACGAGGATCAGGATGCCGACCCCGGCAAACACCGTGGCGCCGGTCATCGAGCGCATGCGCTCGATCCAGGCGCGGTGATCGTCGACGCTCGCGGTCGGCGCCACCTGCGTCACCCGCGCGCGCAACGCGGCGAGGTCGAGCGTGGTGCCCGGCTGCACCCGCGCCACGATCACGCGCGGCACCGGCAACTCGTCGATCGAAAGCCCGCTGCCGAGCCACGGCTCCAGCAGCTTGGCGGATTCCTCCTTGCTGAACGGACGGACTTCGAGAATGCCGGACTGCGCCCGCATCGCCTCTACGGCGGCCTGCGCATCGCGGTCAAGGTCGCGGCCCGGCGCGGGGCGCACCTGGATGGTGATCTCGCTCGACACTTCCGACTGCCATTCGGCCGCCGACGCGCTGACCAGCAGCACGGTGCCGGTCGTCAGCGAGGCGAGGAAGGTCATGATGGCGACCACCGCGACCAGCGCGCGGCCGGAGATCGAGGCGCGCGGCACGATAGGCGACATGTTGCGCGCGGTGGCCGGGACCTGCGGGCGCTCGCGCCCGAGATCGACCAACGACACTTTCTCGTCGCCGCTCCTACTCATAGATGTGCAGCCGTCCCTGATGCAGCACCAGCCGCCGCGCCTCGTATTGGTCCATCAAAGTGATGTCGTGGGTCGCGATGATAACAGCGGTGCCCGATTTGTTGAGCTCGATGAACAGCCGCAACAGGCGGCGCCCGAGCGTCGGGTCGACGCTGCCGGTCGGCTCGTCCGCCAGCAGCAATTGCGGCCGCGAGATCACCGCGCGCGCGATCGCCGCGCGCTGCTTCTCGCCGCCCGACAGGATCGGCGGCAGCGCATCCATGCGCTCGCCGAGGCCGACCCATTTCAAGAGGTCGATCACCTCGCGGCGGTAGGTCGATTCCTCGCGGCCCATCACGCGGAACGGCAGCGCGACGTTCTCGTAGGTCGTCATGTGGTCGAGCAGGCGGAAATCCTGCAGCACGATGCCGATCCGCTTGCGCAGGTCGGCGACCTGGTCCTTGCTCAGCAGGGAGACGTCCTTGCCGAACAAGTTGACCAGCCCGCGGGTCGGCCGCAGCGACAGGAACAACAGCCGCAGCAGCGAGGTCTTGCCCGCGCCGGACGGCCCGGTGAGAAACTGGAACGAGTGCGCCGGGATCATGAAGGAGAGGTCGCGCAAAATCTCCGGGCCGAGCCCGTAGCGCAGACCGACATTTTCGAACCGAACCAATGCGCTAGCTCCGTTCGAGAGGGCCTGTGGCCCAATACCCAACAAAGACGGCGGCCCGAACACCCGCCGAGCGGCCGCGAACCGCACAGAAAGCTTGTGCGTCGGTTATGGTTTCCGATTCGTTAACGGTCGCTCGGTAGCATCCGGGCATACCACACGGTGGAGATTCGGCTCCATATGCATATCGTCTGCCCGCATTGTACAACATCCTACGCCATCAATCCGGCCACCCTGGGCGAGGCCGGACGCACGGTCCGCTGTTCCCGCTGCCGCGAGGTCTGGCTGGCCCGGCCGGAGGACGCGATCGGGGCGACCGCACCCACCTTGGCCTACGAGGCCGCGGGCTCCAATCTCGCCGCCGAATGGGACGCGATGGGCCGCGAGGAGGCCGACGCGACCCCGATGGTCGAGAGCCCCTCGATTTCGGCCGATTTACCCGCCGACGGGGACGCCGCCACGGAATGGCCGGCGGTGGCCGAGGCGGATGCCGCGGCCCATGCCGGCACCCAGGACGCCGCAAAGCGCCGCTTCCGCCTGCCGCGGCTTCCCCGCCTGTTCCGCCTGCCCTCCCTGCCCCGGATTCCCTTCATGCCCGTGATCGGCGCCCTGCCGACCACCTGCGCCGCGATGGGCGCGCTGATCATTGCGCTGTTCGTCTGGCGCAACGACGTGGTGCGGCTGCTGCCGCAGACCGCGCTGTTCTACAAGATGGTCGGGCTCGACGTGAATTTGCGCGGGCTTGCCTTCAAGGACCTCAAGATCACCAACGAGACCGTGGACGGCAAGCCGGTGCTGGTGATCGAGGGCATGATCGTCGGCCAGACCCGGAAGCCGGTCGAACTGCCGCGGCTGCGTTTCTCGGTCCGCGACGCCCAGGGCGCCGAGATCTATGCCTGGAATGCAGTGCTGGAGCAGCCGGTGCTCAATCCCGGCGAGCGCGCCTTCTTCAAATCGCGCCTCGCCTCGCCGCCGCCCGAAGGCCGCAATATCGACGTACGCTTCTTCAACAAGCATGATCTCACCGGCGGCCGCGCCTGAGGCTGACGGCCACCACTTTCGGAAACCGACCATCACCATGACGCGTGTTCTGATCGCCGACGACGAAGACTCGATGCGCTCGCTGGTCGCGCGCGCCATCGCCATGGACGGCCATGAGACCGTGACCGCGCAGGACGGCGCCGAGGCGCTGGAGATGCTGACGCGCGATGAAGGCGCGTTCGACCTCCTGCTCACCGACATCCAGATGCCTGTCATGGACGGCATCGCGCTGGCCCTGACCGCGGCCCGCGACTTCCCCGCATTGAAGATCCTGCTGATGACCGGCTTCGCCCACCAGCGCGAGCGCGCCTCCGGCCTCGAAGCGATCGTGCACGACGTGGTGACCAAGCCGTTCTCTGTGGCTGATATCCGCACCGCGGTGGCGGATGCGCTGGCGGCAAGGAAGGCGAGCTAGCCGTCATTGCGGGTGTCATGCCCCACGAAGGCGGGGCATCCAGTACGCCGCGGCTCCTCGATTCAATCACAAGAGTCTCTGGAATACTGGATCGCCCGGTCGAGGCCGGGCGATGACAGTGGAGGGCGCGGGACCTTCGCCTCCGTCATTGCGAGCGAAGCGAAGCAATCCACGGTTCAACGCAGGCGGAAGCATGGATTGCTTCGTCGCTGCGCTCCTCGCAATGACAATTGAGCCTCAATAATCCTTCAGCAGCCGCTCGATGTAGTCGAGCTCGATCTGCGGGCGTGACGGATCGGCGAGGCGGCGGCGCAGCTCTTCGAGAATCCTGCGCACGCGCTGGACGTCGATCTCGCCGGGAATCTTCACCGTGTAGTCGTCGCCGAATTCGCGGCCGTGCAGTGGACGGCCGAGCGGATCGGTCTGGTTGCCACCGCTCTGCTGGCGGCCGGCGCGGTTGCCCGGGCCATCGCCCGGCTGGTCGCCGTCGCCCTGCTGCATCGCGTCGGCGAGGCTCTGCGCGCCCTTGCGCAGCGCATCCAGCGCGCGGCCTTGCGAATCCACCGCACCGTCGGCATTGCCCTCGCCGAGCCGTCCGGAGGCATCGCCCATCGCGGAGTCCGCCTGGTCGAGCCCGTCGCCGTCGTCATCACCCTGATCGCCGCCCTGGTCGCCCTGCTGCGCCTGATCGCCCTTCTGGCCTTGCCCCTTCTGGCCCTTCTGGCCACGCTGCTCCGGACCCATGCCGCGCTTGGCGAGCTCTTCCTGCAGCTTCTTCAGGCGGTCGCGCAGCGCCTGCTGATCCTGCTGCAGATCGCCCATCGACTGGTCGCCCTGCTTGCCGCGCATGCGGTCACGGCGGGAATCCTGGCCCTGCTTGAAGGTCTTGTCGCGCAACTGCTGCTGCTTGCGGATCATGTCGCCGAGCTCGTTGAGCGACTGCTGCATGTCGTCGTCGCCCTGGTTGGGCTGCGCCATCTGCAGGTTTTCCAGCATCTGCTGCATCTGCTCCAGCAGCTGCCGCGCCGCATCCTTGTCGCCGGAGCGCGACAGCCGCTCCATGCGATCGAGCATGTTCTTGAGATCCTGCTGGCTCAGGACCTTGGCATTGGGATCGAGCGGGCGCGCGAGCTGCTGCGGATTGTTGCGGAACTGCTCGACCATCTGGCGCAGGAAATTGTCCAGCGCCGCGCGCAGATTGTCGGTGAGCTTCTTGATCTCCTCGTCGCTCGCGCCGCGCTCCAGCGCCTGCTTGAGCGCGTCCTGCGCCGCGCGCAGCGCCTTGTCGACGTCACTGATGTTGCCGTCCTCGATGGTGACGGCGAGCGCCCACAGGCTGGCGACGACCTCACGCAGCTGGTCGTCGGTGCGCGCCGCCTCGAGCTGGCGGCTCACGGTGTGGAGGCCGAGGTAATAGCCGGTTTCCGGCATGAACATTTCCGGCGCGATCATCAGCGCGTCAAGCGCGGCGTAGACCTGGCCGTTCTGGTTGGCATCGAGCGCCAGGATGCGGCGCTGCTCGATCAGCGCGCGCGCCAGCGGCTTGGTGAACAGCCGCTCGGGCAGCCGCATGTTGAACGGCTCGCTCTTGCCCTCATTGCCGGCCTCGTCCTTCGCGGTCAGCGTCAGCGTCACATCGGCGCCGGCGTAAGGGTCCTCGCTGAGGTCCTTGACGGTCTGGCCGACGCCGTTGCGGGTGCGCGCATTCGGCAGCACCAGCGGAAATTGCGGCGGCTCGAACAGCGGACGCGGCTGCGCGGCCTTGCCGTCGGCATCTTTCGGCGCATCGGCCGGCCGCGCCGCGAACTGCGCGCGCGCTTCGGTGACGCCGTAATCGTCCTCGAGCCTGTAGGACATCTGCAGGGCGCCGCGCGCCTGCCGCTCCGGATCCTTGGCGAGCGCGATCGACGGCGGGCGGTCCGGCGTCGCGGTGAACTTCCACTGCGGCTGCCCGGCCGGGGCGCGGACATGCGCGGTGCCGTCGCCGGTGATCTTGAAATGCCGCTCATTGGTGCCCTTGGGCGCCTGCCCCTCCGGCGCGACCTCGGCGACGCCGCCACCGACCACGACGTCGATGGTACCGCCGCTGGAGCGCACCAGCAGCGTGCTGCCGGCCGGAACCGCGAGCGGGGTGGTGTCGGCCGCGGCCGCGTCCTTGTTGGCGTTGGACAGGATGATCGGCGGCTTGCCGGTGTAGTTCGGCGGCGTCACCCAGGCGTCGACCCGGACATTGGCCGGCGCCATGATGCCGTTCCAGTCGAACGCGGAGGCGACCCGCAGGCCGCGCTCGTCGCCGGCGGCGACATAGGTCGCGACCAGCATCACGATGACCAGCGCGCGCAGCGCCCAGGGGTCGTGCAGCGAGACCCGCGGCCGCGGCAGGCCGGCGCGGATGCGCTTGATGGAGGCCAGCGTGCGCTCGCGCTGCGCCTGCCACAGCGCCAGTGCGAACGGATCCTTGTTGGTGAGCGTGTCGGAGAGCGTGGTCGCGGGGCGATGGCGGACGCCGGCGCCGCGGTCGAGCCGACTCAACCCCTCCTCGCGGCTCGGCCAGCGGAAGCGAACCAGCGGCAACAGCGCCGCGAGCGCGGCAATGCCGAACAGGGCGGCGCCGGCCACGCGTGCGGCAAACGGCAGCACCAGCCACAGCCCGGCCCAGGACGCGACCAGGAACAGACCGGCGACCGTCAGGAACCGCGCCAGATGCGGCCACGCCCGTTCCCACGCAATCGCGAATTTCGCCCGCTGCAGAGCCTCGGTCAGCTTCAACTGCGTCAGCTTCAGCCGCGCGTCCGCATCGCTGTCGCGGGCGGCGCGTGACGGGTTCTCGGACGGGTCGATGTTGGCTCCGCTCAATAAGATCTCCGGGGTAGCCGGCAGGTCAGCCTAGCACAGCGGCGGCTTTGAGGCACCCGTTCCGGGACGTAACCCACACCGGGAAATACGCATAACACGAAGGCGTGACTGCGGCGGTTCGACCCCGTAACGTCCCGGCCGAACCAACGCCTTACGCATGAGGAAACGACATGGACCAAAAAACACACGACAAGGGGCTCGAAATCCGCAAGGCGGTGCTCGGCGAGGCCTATGTCAACAATGCGCTGAAGAACTCCGACAGCTTCAACAAGCCGTTCCAGGAACTCGTCACGGAATATTGCTGGGGCGCGGTCTGGGGCCGCGAGGAATTGCCGCGCAAGACGCGCAGCATGCTCAACCTCGCCATGATCTCGATCCTGAACCGGCCGCACGAGCTGAAGGCGCACATCAAGGGCGCGCTAACCAACGGCGTGTCGCGCGACGAGATCCGCGAGATCTTCATGCAGGTCTCGATCTATGCCGGCATTCCCGCCGGCGTCGACAGTTTCCGTATCGCGCGCGAGGTGTTCGCCGAACTCGACAACAAGGCGTGAGCGAACTCCACTCGTTGTCGTCCCGGCCAAGCGAAGCGCGAGCCGGGACCCATAACCACAGCTCGTTGTCGTTACGACGGCTGTGGCCCCAGCTAAACCAAACAACTTAGTCCTGGGGTTATGGGTCCCTGCCTTCGCAGGGACGACATCGAATGTGGGGCGCGCGGCTCGGCACATAACGACGTAGAGGAAACGAGAAATGGAAATCGGATTCATCGGCCTCGGGAAGATGGGCTTCCCGATGGCGCGCCGGCTGATCGAGGCCGGCCACAAGCTCACCGTGTTCGACATGCGCAAGGACGCCGTCGATCAGCTGGTTGCGCTCGGCGCCGCGGCTGCGACGTCGCCCAAGGATATCGCCGACCGCGTCGAGACCGTGATGGCGAGCCTGCCCTCGCTGCAGGCCTCGCTCGAGGTTGCGACCGGCGCTGGCGGCGTGATCGAGGGCAAGCGCGTCAAGCGCTTCATCGATCTCTCCACCGTCGGCTCGCAGATGGCGGTGAAGATCCACGATCTGCTGGCGAAGAAGAACATCGTGCAGATCGACAGCCCGGTCTCCGGCGGCGTCTCCGGCGCCGAGAAGGGCACGCTGGCCGTGATGGTGTCGGGCCCGCGCGCCGATTTCGAGCTGGTAAAATCCGCGCTCGACGTCATCGGCAAGGTGTTCTTCATCGGCACCAAGCCGGGCTCCGGTCAGACCATGAAGCTCGCCAACAACTTCCTGTCGGCGACCGCGATGGTTGCGACCTCGGAAGCGGTGGTGATGGGCGTGAAGTCCGGGCTCGATCCGGCCGTGATGATCGACGTCATCAACGCGGGCTCGGGGCTGAACACCGCGAGTCGCGACAAGTTTCCGCGTTCGGTGCTGCCGCGCAGCTTCGACTTCGGCTTCGCCACCGGCCTGATGGTGAAGGACGTGCGGCTCGCGGTCGAGGAGATGCGCTCGCTCGGGCTGTCGATGGAAGTCGCCGAAGCGGTCGGCCGGCTCTGGGAAGTCATCATCCGCGACGAGGGACCGGAGTCGGATTTCACCGCGGCGATCAAGCCGATCGAAAAGGCCGCGGGCGTGATCGTCGGCGGCGGTGGAAAAGGCAGTCACGCCGCCAAATAAGCCGCGTCGTCCTGGCGAAAGCCAGGACCCATTACCACCGGCGTTCGCGGCTAGCGAAGCTGGAGCCCCAGCGCGGCAAGACAAGCATTAGTGGTGGCTATGGGTCCTGGCCTTCGCCAGGACGACACCGTTGGTGCGGCACGCTCAGTGCCTCACAACCACGGCGCGGGCTTGTGCATTGCGACAAGGAGCGCGAACGCCATCGCTCCCCGTCATCCTCAAGTTGTCATCTCGGCCAGCTATCCTGTCTTCCCTACAAAACTGCAAAAATCGGGGAGGATAGAATGAGGCGTCATCGACCCTATCGTGTCGGCGCGAGCATGGCCCTGTTTGCCGGCATCGTGATCGCGGCCTCGCCAGCCATGGCGACGCCGTGCAGCAATCTGCAATCCTTGCAACTGCAGCACACCGTCATCAATTCGGCGACCGACAATGGCACCGGAACGTTCGTCGTTCCCGGCAACCCGCCGACCACGATCACCGGTCTTCCCCCGTTCTGCCGGGTGACCGCAACCCTTACGCCGAGTTCGGATTCCAGTATCAAGATCGAGGTCTGGCTGCCCGAGGGCACGTGGAACGGCAGGTTCCTGGGCACCGGCGGCGGCGGATTCCAGGGCGACATCACCTACAGCGAGCTTGCGAGCGGCATCAAGGCCGGCTTTGCCGCGACCAACAGCGACCTCGGCACCGGATCCTCGGGATGCAATCCGCTGTTCTGCGGCTCGAACGGCAACATGGGCAATCCGCTCGCGACCGAGTTCGGCGATCCGGCCGCTCCGTCGACCGGCCTGTTCGGACATCCCGAGCGGATCAAGGATTTCGGCTTCCGGGCCATTCACCTGATGACCGTGCGCGGCAAGGAGATCGCCAACGCGTTCTATGGGCAGCGCGCGAAGACGGCCTACTTCGCCGGCTGCTCCACCGGCGGCCAGAATGCCTTGATGGAGGCGCAGCGCTTCCCCGACGACTATGACGGCATCCTGGCGGGCGCGGCGGCGTTCAACCGCACCCACCTGCATATGGCGGGGCTTGCGGGCTGGCAGAACGCGCATGCGAGCCCCGGCCGGTTCATCCAGCCAGGCCAGATGACGCTGATCAACCAGACGGTGCTCAAGCAGTGCGTCGGCCACGACGGCGGCGCCGGCACCGACCAGTTCCTGACCGATCCGCGCGATTGTGGTTTCGATCCGAAGTCGTTGCTGTGCACCGGCGGCAAGCAGCCGCCGGCATGCCTGACGGCCGATCAGGTCACGACCATGCAGAAATACTACGCGGGCACGATCGACCCGGTGAACGGGCAGATCATCAATCCGGGCTCCGAGCGCGGCAACGAGACCGACGACGTGCTCGCACTCGGCCTTGCGTTCCAGGAGCAACTTCCCGAACCGGCCTTCGACGGCCTGTTCTACTGGGTGTTCGGCCCGAGCTTCGGCTACCCGTCAAGCAAGGTCAATTTTGCGAATTTCGACTTTCACCGCGCGGTCGACAAGGTCGACGATCAGCTCGCCGAGGTGCTGAACGCAACCAGCACCGATCTCGGCGAGTTCCGCGAGCATGGCGGCAAGCTCATCATGTATCACGGCTGGGCCGACCCGCTGATCCCGTCGCAGAGCAGCATCAACTACTTCAATGCCCTGGTCGGCAACGAAGGCCACGGCTTCCAGCCCGCCGGCTTCTTCCCGGGTGGCAACCCGGCGCTGCGGCGGACCCAGAGCTACGCGCGGCTGTTCATGGTGCCTGGGATGTACCACTGTTCCGGAGGGCCCGGTCCCAACACGTTCGACGCGCTCACTCCGCTGGTCAACTGGGTCGAGAACGGCACGGCGCCGGAAACCATCCTCGCCACAAAGTTCGTTGCCGATACGCCGCCCGCGGTCCAGTTCACGCGGCCGCTCTGCGTCTTCCCGAAAGTCGCACAGTACAACGGCAGCGGCAGCAGCAGCATTGCAGCGAATTTCACCTGTGTCGCACACGACCACGAGTTCAACCAGACGCCGGCCCCGAAATACGGGCCGTGAGGCACGCGATGCCGGCAAGCTTCCGGGCTTGCCGGCGTTTTTGATATCTCCTGTCGACAAATAAATGCTGTCGTCCCGGGCAAGCGAAGCGCGACCCGGGAACCATAACCACAGGCGTTTGTGGTTTGAGGGGCTGGGGCCCCAGCTAACTGCAAACACAACAAGCGGTGGTTATGGGTCCCTGCTTTCGCAGGGACGACACGAGCATGAGGGGCTATCGGTGCCTCACAGCCACGGCGCGGGCTTGTCCATCGCGATCAGCGCGTCGACGTCGATGCGCGGGCGGACCACGGCGTACTGGTCGTCCTTGACCAGCACTTCCGGCACCAGTGGCCGCGTGTTGTAGGTGCCGGCCTGCACCGCGCCATAGGCGCCGGCGGTCATGACGGCCAGCAGATCGCCGGCCTTCGGCTGCGGCAGCGAACGGTCGAGCGCGAGATAGTCGCCGGTCTCGCAGACCGGGCCGACCACGTCGGCGACCATGGTCGGCGTGCCCTCCGCAGGCCGGCGCACCGGCAGGATATCGTGATGCGCCTCATATAGCGTCGGCCGGATCAGGTCGTTCATCGCGGCGTCGATGATCACGAAGTTCTTGGCATCGCCCGGCTTCACATGGATCACGCGGGTGACGAGGATGCCGGCATTGCCGACGATCAGGCGGCCCGGCTCGAACATCAGCGTGCAGCCGAGATTATGGGTGACGCGCTTGACCATCGCGGCGTAGGCGGCCGGTGCCGGCGGCGCGGCGCGATCCATGTAATAGGGAATGCCGAGGCCGCCGCCGAAATCGACATGCGAGATGTTGTGGCCGTCGGCGCGCAGCGTCTGCACGAATTCGGCGAGCAGCCGGAACGCCGCCTCCAGCGGACCGAGATCCGTGATCTGGCTGCCGATATGGACATCGGTGCCGGTAACCTTGATGCCCGGCAGCTTCGCCGCGCGGGCATAGACCTCGCGGGCGCGCGCGATCGGAATGCCGAACTTGTTCTCCGACTTGCCGGTCGAGATCTTGGCGTGGGTGCCGGCATCGACGTCGGGATTGACCCGCACCGAGATGCGCGCGGTCGTCTTCATCTCGACCGCCAGGCGCGACAGCATCTCGAGCTCGGGCTCGGACTCGATATTGATGCAGAGAATGTCGGCGGCGAGCGCGGCACGCAGCTCGCTTTCGGTCTTGCCGACGCCGGAGAACAGGATCTTCGACGGCGGGATGCCGGCCGCCAGCGCCCGCTTCAACTCACCGCCCGACACCACGTCGGCGCCGGCGCCGAGCTTGGCCAGCGTGCGCAGCACCGACTGGTTGGAGTTGGCCTTCATCGCGTAGCAGACGAGCGCCTTCTCGCCGGCAAAGGCCTCGGTGAAGACGCGGTAGTGGCGCTCCAGCGTCGCGGTCGAATAGCAATAGAACGGCGTGCCGACGGCCTCCGCCAGCTCAATGAGATTGACCGCCTCGGCATGCAGCACGCCGTTGCGATAGTCGAAATGGTTCATGACAGGCTTTTAAATACTAGTTACCGAGCAGCGGATCGAGCACGAACGACCGTTTATTGCCTTTCGACGCCGCCGGCGCGGCATCCGAGCCATAGGTCGGATTGAACACGCTGGGCTGTTCCGCGCGCTCGCGCTCGGTGTCGCCCGGTGCTGCGGCCGGCGCGGCGTTCGCGGTCGGCGGCAGGTCGAGCGGTCCCTTGCGGCCGCAGCCGCCGAGCGCAAGCGTTGCAGCGCTCAGCACAATGATGGCCCATCCCGAGGGGGTCAGGCGGTTCTTGCTAATCACGACGAATTCCCCAATTCGGACGGCACCATACAAACATTGGCATGCTCTGGCGAGAGGCGGAGGCCTGAGAAATCACGACCAAATTTTCCGGATCAGCCCAATTTTCGCTCTTTTTCCAGCCGCTTGGCCCAGGCTTTGGCCTGCGCCATCACATTCTTCGGCGCGGTACCACCGAACGAGGTGCGGCTCTTGACCGAGGATTCGACGCTCAGCACCTTCAGTGCCTCTGCCGTAATCTTCGGCTCGACCTCCTGCATGGCCTTGAGCGGCAGTTCGTGCAGCGCCACGCCCTGTGCCGAGGCCAGGCCGACGATGCGCCCGGTCACGTGGTGGGCGTCGCGGAACGGCATTTTCAGGGTGCGCACCAGCCAGTCGGCCAGGTCAGTCGCGGTGGCATAGCCCTCGCCGGCCGCGGCCTTCATCTTGGCTTCGTCCGGCACCAGATCCTCGACCATGCCGGTCATGGCGCGGATTGCGAGCGACAGCGCCTCGAACGCCTCCATGGCGCCCTGCTTGTCCTCCTGCATGTCCTTTTGATAGGCGAGCGGCAGGCCCTTCATCACGATCAGGAGCGCGGTGAGCGCACCGATCACGCGGCCGGTCTTGGCGCGCACGAGCTCGGCCGCGTCCGGGTTGCGCTTCTGCGGCATGATCGACGAGCCCGTGGTGAACTTGTCGCTGAGCCTGACGAGACCGACCAAGGGCGAGGTCCAGATCACGATCTCCTCGGCGAAGCGGGACATATGCACCGCGCAGATCGCGGCCGCCGACAGCGTTTCCAGCACGAAATCGCGATCGGACACCGCGTCGAGCGAATTGGCCATCGGCCGGTCGAAGCCGAGCGCCCTGGCGGTCGCAGTGCGGTCGATCGGAAACGAGGTGCCGGCGAGCGCGGCGGCGCCCAGCGGCGATTCGTTCAGCCGCTTGCGCGCATCGGCAAAGCGGCCGCGGTCGCGGCCGGCCATCTCGACATAGGCCAGCAAGTGATGACCGAACGTCACGGGCTGCGCGGTCTGCAGATGGGTGAAGCCCGGCATCACGGTTCCGGCATGCTCCAGCGCGCGGGTAACCAGCGCCTGCTGGAACGCGGCCAGCGCGGCATTTGTCTCGTCGATGGTGTCGCGGACATAGAGCCGGAAATCGGTCGCGACCTGGTCGTTGCGCGAGCGCGCGGTGTGCAGCCGGCCCGCCGCGGGCCCGATCAGTTCGGACAGCCGCGACTCGACATTCATATGGATGTCCTCGAGCGCGCGCTTGAAGTCGAAATCGCCCTTGCCGATTTCTGACAAAATCGTGTCTAGACCTTTGCCGATATTTTTCGCATCAGCTGAGGTGATGATGCCCTGCGCAGCGAGCATCGCGGCGTGGGCCTTGGACGCGGCAATGTCCTGGGCGTAAAGGTGACGGTCGACGTCGATGGAGACGTTGATTTCCTCCATGATGGCGTCGGGACGCTCCGAGAACCGGCCGCCCCACATCTTGTTGCTCATGACATCTCGCTCACGAATTTGTATTTCAGGCCGTGCTGTTTCTTTAGCCGTAGTGGCGAAACAGCATGGCGGTTCCGGACGTATTCCCGGCACTGCATAGCCATATCTGACCCAGGATGACAAACGATATGCCCGAGACGACCCCATCCGAACCGACCGCCAAGCCGACGGCCAAATGGCGCATCCCGCTGGTGATCGGCGCCGTGCTGGCCGGGGCCGTGATCGGCTATGTCGGGGTCTCCGGCCTCCGGCATCCCGCCGGCGGCGACGTCGCCTGCAACAGCGCGGTGGATCTGGCGAAGAAGATCGCCCCGCTCGCCCATGGCGAGGTCGCGGCGCTGACCATGGCGACCACGCCGCTCAGGCTTCCCGACCTGACTTTCGAGGACGCCAACGGCCAGCCGAAGAAACTGTCGGATTGGCGCGGCAAGACCGTGCTGGTCAATTTGTGGGCGACCTGGTGCGTGCCCTGCCGCAAGGAAATGCCGGCGCTCGACAGCCTGCAGACCAAGCTCGGCGGCAAGGATTTCGAGGTGGTCGCGATCAACATCGACACCCGCGATCCGGACAAGCCGAAGAACTTCCTCAAGGAAGCCAATCTGAACAATCTCGGCTATTTCAGCGACCAGAAAGCCAAGGTCTTTCAGGACCTTAAGAACATCGGCAAGGCACTCGGCATGCCGACCTCGGTGCTGGTCGACGGCAAGGGCTGCGAAATTGCCAATATCGCCGGTCCCGCCGAATGGGCGAGCGACGATGCGATCAAGCTGGTGAAGGCGGCGCTAGCCCCGGCCGCGGCGGGGTTCTGATCAGGCGACGGCGTTGAGGTTGCCGCCGACGCCCGGACCGAGATTGGCGGTCGACGGCGTGCCGAGCAGGGTCTGAACCGCGAACTTTTCCGCATCGAGGTTCTGCTTGGTCACGCGGGTCGCGATCTCACCCTGCAAATTGCCCTGCTGCATCGACAAGATGCTCGACACCATGCTCATCATGTCCATACGCGGCACTCCTAAACTTGCTGTTGCGTAGCGCGCGAAAGTTAATGCTTGGGTAACGGATGGCCGCGTCAGGCTGACGCATCGTCCTCGGGGCGCGATCCCACTCGACGACGTCTCAATTTGAAGGTCTTGACCCGTCTCGAATACGAAAGCTCACGTCTACGTCGATCCCGTGGTGCTTCAGCTTCCATGCCCGCGCCTCACTGATCGCCTCAGAGAATGTCACTAGCTCCTCTTTGAGCGTTACGTCGCACCGCGCGGTTCCGGTGATCCAGACAACGTAAGGCGCCTCAACTTCGTTCATGCCACCGTAGATTATTGAATCAATCCAAGCATCTATGCTGTTGCCATGGCCATCGCACGAACCAAGAGCCGCCTTCAGCGCATTGCTAAAATCTTGGAATGACTGCCAGCCCTTGGCATCGAGTTCAATAACGAGCATGCCGCACTCCTTGCGAAGTCTGACGCCCCAGCGCACCTAAATCAGCGGTGTAGATCGATGATATCCTACCACTGAGGGCGCGAACGCCGCGCAGGTCTTGCTTCGTCACCCGGGTCGCGATCTCGCCCGGGAATCGATAGCCGCGTCAGGCTGACGCATCGTCGTCCTCATGGCGCAGCAAGTCGCCGGGCTGGCACTTCAGATAGGTGCAGATCCGCTCCAGCGTATCGAACCTGACGCCCTTCACCTTGCCCTGCTTGAGCAGGGACAGATTGGCCTCGGTGATTCCGACATATTCGGCGAGCTCCTTCGATTTCACGTTGCGCTCGGCGAGCATCACGTTGAGCCGGACCCGGATCGGCATCGCAGCGGCCTCAGACGAATTGGGCGTGTTCGTCGGCGATCGCATTGGCTTCGGCCATCACCCAGGCCGTCACCGCCACCAGACCCGCGAACAGCAGCGCCAGCAGCGTGTCGGAGCCGAGCGCGATGACGATGGACTTGCCCTGCGCGTAGGTTTGCCAGCTCAGCAGGATCGAGAGCAGCGCGCCGATCACCGGCTTCAGCAGGGTCGAGAGCAGCATCGCGATCGCCAGGTCACGCAACCCCGCGACGTTTGCCGCCGTGAAGAAGCGCCCTGCCGCGAACGAGGTGAAGGCTCGACGCACGCGCGACAAGCCCCAGATCAGACAGCCGAGCGGCAACGCCGAGACGAGCAGACCCATCAGGCGGACGAGCCAGCCGATCGGATGGAACGCGATGCCCGTCAGCCCCGCATCGCGCAGGATCGCCTCATCCGGACTCGCCAGCCAGTAGGCCAGCAAGCCGACCGCAAGCACGAATGAGATGCTGGTGCAGGCATAGGCGAGCATGCGGCTGACCGCGCGGATGCGTTCGAGGCGGGCCGGCCACGCGGATGGGGAAAGCTCTGACGAGAGGGACAGGGACATGGCTCAACCTCGGGATTGCTGATCTGATATTATTGTTTTACGATAATTAATATCTGCAAGTCAACACGTCTCAGGAGATGAAGGTATGCTCGTTCGTCCCACCCACGCCATCTGCGCCGTCCTTCTATTGACGACAGCGGCGCATGCGCAGCCCTCGACATCGCGCGGACAGATCTCGGTCGCACAGGTCACGGCCATGCTTGACCAGGCCGCGACCAATCCGACTGCGCGGCAGACGCTGACGGCCTATCTGGCCGGTACCGGCGAAACCGCCGGCTGGATGCTCGATGCCGCGCACCGCCTGCCGCCCTGCGCCCGACGGCTGACACTCGACGCGCAGCAGGCGCGCGACGCGATCGCAAGCGCGGCTGCCACCGCCGCGACCGAGACACCGGCCACGCCGCTGATCATCCGCGACATGCTCAAGCGCGCAGGATGTCGCCTGACAGATTGAGGAGCGGCCAATGCCTGCGAGGTCAAGCCGCGTTCGCCGCGAAAGCCGCACCTAAAGTGCGCAGCGCCTGCCGTGTCCGCGCGTCCGACAGCTTTGAGTGAAGCATGACGTCGCGCGACGGCAATGGCGGCAGGCCAAGCTTTGGCCCGAGGTCGACGGTATCGGCCGGCGCCACCCGGCGCGCCAGCGCGGCGACGGCCAGCCCCGCGGAAATCGCGGCGCCGATCGTCGCAAGCCCGCCACCGACGAACGCCTCGGTCCAGTCGATGCCGGCGGCGTCGAGAGTCTCGACCGCCATGGCGCGCACGCTGCAAGGCTCGGCCTGCGTCGCCAGGCGCAGCGGCTCGCCCGGCCGATGGTGAAAATCGGGCGCGGCCATCCAGCCGAAGGGTTCTTCGAACAGCACGTCGCCATCGCGGCGCTTGGCGTCGTGGCGCAGCACGATCGCAGCATCGAGCCTGCCGTCGTCGAATGCGCTGAGCACCGAACGTGACGTATCGACATGCAACTGGATCACCAGTCCGGGATCGGTGGTGTTCATCCGCTTCAACAGCGAGGCCAATTCGGATCCAACGATGTGGTGGCTGATGCCGACGACAAGCCGACGATGCTCGACCGCAAACGCCCCGAGCGCCGATTGATGCGCGGCCACCAGATTGCGCGCCGCGCCGAGGAAGGCGGTGCCCTCCGCGGACAGTCGAACCAGCCGCGGCGTTCGCTCCAGCAGCCGGCGGCCGAGCCCATCTTCAAGCCGCCTGATCTTCAGGCTGACCGCGGACTGCGTGGTCTCCATGGCCTGCGCCGCGCGCGTGAAGCTGCTGAGGTCGGCCACCAGGACAAAGGCCTGTACCGCCTCGACATCGAGTGCCTTCATGGCCAGACATTTAAATTGGCAATCATTGAAATGCGTTATCATACCGTTTTTCAATGATCAAGAAGCCCCTAGGATTAGCTGAACGCAACGATCGCCTCCAGGAGCTATCATCATGCCGCTGACCCGCGTCTCCCTGCGGCGGGGCAAGCCCGCCGCCTACCGCAAGGCCGTTCTCGACAGCCTCTATCGCGCCATGCGCGAAACCTTCGATGTGCCGGACGGCGATCGCTTCATGACGATCTCCGAGCACGACGACGACGACGATTTCGCCTATGGCCCGGACTATCTCGGCATCAGGCGCAGCGACGATCTGGTCATCATTCAGATCACGGTCAGCAACACCCGCCCGGTGGCGCAGAAGCAGAAGCTCTACCGACGCATCGCTGGACTGCTGACGGAAAGTCCCGGCCTGCGCGCCGAGGACATTTTCATCAACCTCGTCGAGGTGCTTCCGGAAAACTGGTCATTCGGCAACGGTGAGGCGCAGTACGTCCGATGATCGCGACACCGATCCTCTCGCCGCGCATGGGAGGCATCAAGCCTTCACCCGCATCGGTGCTGCGCCGTCGCGCCCGCGAACTGCGCGCCGCCGGGCGCGACATCATCGAGCTGTCGTCGGGTAATCTCGACTTCCCGACGCCGGATCATGTGATCGCGGCGGCGCATGAAGCGGCATTGCGCGGCGAAACCCGTTACACCGATGTCGACGGCACGCCGGAGCTGAAGCGCGCGGTACAGACCGCGCTGCTGCGCGACCATCACCTCGACTATCGGCTGGACGAGATCGTTATCACCAACGGCTCGACCCAGGCTCTGTTCGACGCGCTGCTGGCGACGCTTGCGCCTGAAGACGAGGTGATCATCCCCGCACCGTATTGGGCGCCCTATCTCGATCAGGTGCGGCTGGCGGGCGCGACGCCGGTGGTCGTGCCGTGCGCGCAGAACAACGGCTTCAAGCTGCGTGCGGAGGATTTGCAGGCGGCGATATCGGCGCGGACGCGCTGGATCGTGATCAACAATCCGGTCAATCCATCCGGTGCGGTCTATTCCCCGGAGGATTTGGCTGACATCGCCGCGATCCTCTTGCAGCATCCCGATATCTGGGTGCTTGCCGACGGGCTCTACGAGCACATCGTGTTCAATGGCCGAGCTGCGCCGACGCTTGCGCAGATCGAACCGCGCCTGAGGCCGCGGACGCTGACCGTCAGCGGCCTCGCCAAGAGCTACGCCATGATGGGATGGCGGATCGGCTATGCCGCCGGCCCATCGGCGCTGATCCGCGCGATGATCACGATCCAGTCGCAGACTACCTCGGGCGCCTCGTCGATCAGCCAGGCCGCCGCGGTCGCCGCGCTCGATGGTGCGCAGGACGTGCTGGCCGAGCGTGCCGCCATCCTTCGCGCGAGGCGTGACCACTTTGCCGAGCTCGTGAACGGATGCAGCGGGCTCTCCTGCACGCCGCCCGAAGGCACGTTCTATCTGCTGGTCAGTTGCGCCGGCGTGATCGGCAAGCGCGCTGCCAACGGCAAGGTGATCGCGACCGACCGCGATTTTGCGGCTTACTTGCTTGAGCAAGCCGATCTGGTGGTGTTCCCGGGCGAGGATCTCGGGCTGTCGCCCTATATCCGGATCAGCTTCGCCAACCCGTCATCGATCATCGAGGAGGCCGGCAGGCGACTGAAGCGCGCCTGCGAGGCGCTGCAATGACGGCGCGCGGGCAAAGCCAGCGCCTCGCGCTGACGGCGCATCTGCTCGGGCTTGGAATGGGTGTGGCGATGATTGCAGGTCTCGTGCCCGCGACGCTTGCGCTGCTGCGGACACTGATCTGACGAGAGCGCGTGGATTACCGCGTCGGGATCGGCTTGTCGCCGCGGTAGTCGTAGAAGCCGCGCTGGCTCTTGCGTCCGAGCCAGCCGGCCTCGACGTATTTCACCAGCAGCGGGCACGGCCGGTACTTGGAGTCGGCGAGCCCCTCGTGCAGCACCTGCATGATCGACAGGCAGGTGTCGAGGCCGATGAAATCGGCGAGCTCGAGCGGGCCCATCGGGTGGTGCGCGCCGAGCTTCATCGCGGCATCGATCGCCTCGACGTTACCGACGCCCTCATACAGCGTGTAGATCGCCTCGTTGATCATCGGCAGCAGAATGCGGTTGACGATGAAGGCGGGGAAATCTTCCGACACCGCGACCTGCTTGCCGAGCTTGGCGACGAACGCCTTGGCGGTGTCGAAGGTCGTGTCATCGGTGGCGATGCCGCGGATCAGCTCGACCAGCTCCATCGCCGGCACCGGATTCATGAAATGAATGCCGATGAATTTTTCCGGGCGGTCGGTCGAGGCCGCGAGCCGTGTGATCGAGATCGACGACGAGTTGGTCGCGACGATCGCTTCCGGCTTCAGCACCGCACAGACGTCGTGGAAGATCTTGCGCTTGGTTTCTTCCTTCTCGACCGCGGTCTCGATCACGAGATCGCAATCGGCGAGCGCATCGATCGTCTCGGCGGAGGCGATGCGGTCGAGCGCCTGCTTGCGCTCGCCCTCGCCGATCGCCTTCTTGGCGACCTGGCGGGTCAGATTGCCGTTGATGGTCGCCAGCGCCGACTTCAGCCGGTCCGCGGAGACGTCATTGAGCACCACGTCGAAACCGGCCAGCGCCGCCACATGGGCAATACCATTGCCCATCTGGCCCGAACCGATCACGCCGACCTTTTTGATTGCCACCGTCATCTTGTCATCCACCGGAACGGCGCGCATGTCGCGCCTGCCCAATTCCAACGATACCCGAAGTGAAGCCTTCCGGGTTGCCCAATCCGCCGGAAAACGTTTCCCGGGAGCATGATGTGATTGCAGGCAATCACACCCCGATCCCATTTCCCCTGTCGGGCATGATCCTTCCGGAAAAACGTTTCCGGATCATTGCCTCGAAAATAACAACACCGGCCGGAGCTTAGCCACCCGGCCGGTGTCTTGTCGCTTATTTTCCGAGCTTGCCGAGCGCTTCGGTCAGCTCCGGAACCGCCTGGTAGAGGTCGGCGACCAGGCCGTAATCGGCGACCTGGAAGATCGGTGCGTCCTCATCCTTGTTGATGGCGACGATCACCTTGGAGTCCTTCATGCCGGCCAGATGCTGGATCGCGCCGGAGATGCCGACCGCGACATAGAGTTCCGGGGCCACCACCTTGCCGGTCTGGCCGACCTGCCAGTCGTTCGGCGCATAGCCGGCATCGACCGCGGCGCGCGAGGCGCCGACGCCGGCGCCGAGCTTGTCGGCGAGCGGCTCGATGTATTTGGCGAAGTTCTCGCGGCTCTGCATGGCGCGGCCGCCCGAGACGATGATCTTGGCCGAGGTCAGTTCCGGACGGTCGCTCTTGGCGACCTCCTCGCCGACGAACGTGGACAGGCCCGGATCGGCGGCGGATGCGGCGTTCTCGATCGCGGCGCTGCCGCCCTCGCCGGCCGCGGCGAAGGTCGAGGTGCGGACCGTGATCACCTTCTTGGCGTCCTTCGACTTCACGGTCTGGATCGCGTTGCCGGCATAGATCGGCCGCTCATAGGTGTCGGGCGCGACGACCTTGATGATCTCCGAGACCTGCATGACGTCGAGCAGCGCTGCAACGCGCGGCATCACGTTCTTGAAGCGCGAGGTCGCGGGCGCGACGAAGGCGTCATAGTTCGGCGCCAGCGCGACGATCAGCGCAGCCAGCGGCTCGGCAAGGTCGTGCTCATAGGCGGGGCCTTCGGCCACCAGCACCTTGGCGACGCCGGCAAGCTTGGCGGCGGCTTCCGCCGCCGCCTTGGTGCCCTGGCCGCCACCGGCAACCAGCACATGGACGTCGCCACCGAGCTGGCTCGCCGCGGTCAGCGCCTTGTTGGTCGAGTCCTTCAGGGTCTCGTGGTCGTGTTCAGCAATCAACAGCGTCGTCATCAGAGAACCCCGGCTTCGGTCTTGAGCTTGTTCACGAGTTCGGCGACGTCCTTGACCTTGACGCCCGCCTTGCGGCCTGCCGGTTCCGCGGTCTTCAGCACTTCCAGACGCGGCGTGACATCGACGCCGTAGTCAGCGACGCTCTTGTCGTCGATCGGCTTCTTCTTCGCCTTCATGATGTTGGGCAGCGACGCATAGCGCGGCTCGTTGAGGCGGAGATCGGTGGTAACGATCGCCGGGCCCTTGAGCTTGATGGTCTGCAGGCCGCCGTCGACTTCGCGCGTGACCTTGAAATCAGAACCATCGACCTCGAGCTTGGAGGCGAAGGTCGCCTGCGACCAGCCGAGCAGCGCAGCCAGCATCTGGCCGGTCTGATTGCTATCGTCGTCGATTGCCTGTTTGCCGAGAATGACGAGGCCGGGCTGCTCCGCCTCGACCACCGCCTTGAGGATCTTGGCAACCGCGAGCGGTTCGACATTGCCTTCGGCCTTGACCAGGATGCCGCGGTCGGCGCCCATCGCGAGCCCGGTGCGAATGGTCTCGGAAGCCTGCGCCGGTCCGATCGACACCACCACCACTTCGGTCGCCTTGCCGGCTTCCTTCAGCCGCAGTGCTTCCTCGACGGCGATTTCGTCGAACGGGTTCATCGACATCTTGACGTTGGCGAGCTCCACGCCCGATCCATCGCTCTTGACGCGGACCTTGACGTTGTAGTCGACGACCCGCTTTACCGGCACAAGAACCTTCATCGATCCTCTTTCGCTTTGATTTTATGGGTTTCGGTTGGCTGGCGCGGAACCTAAAGGTCCCGTACCCCCCGGTCAACGCGGCAAAGCCAAAAAACCGTCCCCCGGTTTTGAACCAGTTTAGCGGTTCTGGCCCGGCACCCACAACACGTCCCCCGCCCCTTTATTATTCAGGAAGCGGCTGGCAACGAACAGGAAATCCGACAGTCGGTTCATATACTGGATGCCAGCGGAATTGACCGTCTCGTCCGGTCGGGCCGCGAGTTCCACCATGATCCGTTCCGCGCGGCGACATATCGTCCGGGCGAGATGCAGATATGCAGAAGCCGGCGTCCCGCCGGGCAGCACGAACGAGGTCAGCGGCGCGAGCTGGTCGTTGAGGCTGTCGATGTCGCGCTCCAGCCGCTCGACCTGGCTCGCCAGCACCCGCAGACGCTCGGTCTTGCCCTCGCGCTCAGGCACCGCAAGGTCGGCGCCGAGATCGAACAGATCGTTCTGGATCCGGCCGAGCATCGCATCGACCTCGGGACTGTCGGCCAGATGCAGCCGCACCACGCCGATCGCGGCATTGGTCTCGTCGACGGTGCCATAGGCGGTAACCCGCAGATCGTATTTCGGCCGCCGTTCGCCGGAGCCGAGCGCGGTGGTGCCGTCATCGCCGGTGCGCGTGTAGATCCGATTGAGTACGACCATGGCCGTGATCCTCTAAGGTTTGCGCATCGCGTCTACCGCCCCATCGCCCAGACCGCGAGCATCGCGATGACGATGGCGACGAACTGCAGCAGCACGCGCAGCCGCATCAGCTTCTGCGATGTGTTCGGCGAGCCGCCCTTCATCATGTTGACGAGGCCGAGCAGGAGCACCAATGCGACGGCGCCGACGGCGATGGGAAGAATGATCGTGCTGAGGACAGATGTCATCTGCGGTACATAACACCGCAGGACGCGGACTTCCACACAGGCGGCGTATGCAACCAACTGGCTTTTCACCGCGTAATATCAGATGCTGGGTCCGGTCTCGGACCGAGCGGTTTTCGACAATGCCGGGTGGAATGTGAAGCAGCTTCGTTACGTCTACGACGTCGTGATGGATGCCTTTTACACGTTCCTCGCCGACGACGGCTGGGCGATCGCGAGCCACATCGCGCTGTCAACCCTGATGGCGCTGTTTCCGTTCCTGATCGTGCTGACGTCGGTGGCCGGCTTCTTCGGCTCCAAGGAGCTTGCCGACCAGGCCGTCGGACTGTTGCTGCAGGTCTGGCCGCAGCAGGTCGCCGAGGCGCTGTCCGGTCAGATCCACGACGTGCTGACCAACACCCGCGGCGATATCCTGACCATCGGCGCGGTGCTCGCGGTGTACTTCGCCTCCAACGGCGTCGAGGCGCTGCGGGTGGCGCTGAACCGCGCCTATGCCGTGATCGAGCCGCGGCGCTGGTACTGGCTGCGGCTGGAATCGATCGGCTACACGCTGGTCGCGGCGTTCACCTCGCTCGCGATGGCGTTCCTGATCGTGCTCGGGCCGCTGATCATCGAGGCGGCGCGGCGCTATATTCCGTTCTTCGTCGAATCGAACGAGAGCCTGCTCAACACCGCCCGTTACGGCATCACGGTGCTGGCGCTGGTCATCGCGCTCTTCATCCTGCATGCCTGGCTGCCGGCGGGCCGCCGCGGCTTCACGCAGATCCTGCCCGGCATCATCTTTACCGTGGTCGCGTCGCTGATCTCGGGCATCGGCTTCGGCATGTATCTGGCGCGCTTCGCCAACAATTACGTCACGATGTATGCGGGGCTCGCCTCGGTGGTAATCGCGCTGGTGTTCCTGTATTTCATCGCCGCGATCTTCGTGTTCGGCGGCGAGCTCAACGCCGCGATCATCAAGTCGCGGCTGCCGCGCGGCGTTTCGCTTCAAGCAGCGCAGTCGCGAGCGCCCGCGGAGAAACAGGCTTGACCAGGAAGGCGTCGGCGCCGGCGGCGCGCGCCGCGGCTTCGTCCTCGGCACGCCCGGAAATCCCGACGATCAATATCCGGCCATGCGGCGGCGGCAGCGCGCGGATGCGCTTGATGGCCTCGACGCCGCCGATGCCGGGCAGCACCATGTCCATCAGCACGGCGTCGAAGGCACCCTGTCCGAGCCGATCGGGCGCGCCCTCACCCTGACCGATGAATTCGGCATGGTGACCGAGCTCGGTCAGGATCGTGTTGAGCACGACGCGGCCGAACGGATTGTCCTCGACGCTGAGCAGGCGGAGCCCCTGCGATGACGGCACCGGCGCGCCTTCGCTCGAGGACGCACCGGCCGGTCCTGCGGCTGAGACCAGCACCACGTTGAGCGTGAAGACGGTGCCGCCGCCCTTGCGCTGGGCCACGACGATGTCGCCGCCCATGGCGCGCGCGAGCTGCTTGACCGAGGACAGGCCGAGCCCGGCGCCGCCGAACCGCGCGGCGATCGAGACATTGGCCTGCGAGAACGGCCGGAACAGGCGCTTGACCTCCGATAGCGTCAGGCCGATGCCGCTGTCGGAGATCGCAAAGGCAACCCCGATCCTGCCGTCCGCCTTTCCCTTGGCCGCCCTCTTGGCCGCGCGCACCGGCGCGACATGCAACTCGATGCTGCCCTGCTCGGTGAACTTGACGGCGTTGTCGATCAGGTTTTCCAGCGCCGCGCGCAGCCGGACGGGATCGCCGACCGCAAACGCCGGCAGCTTCGCGGAGATATCGACCGAGGCTCGCAATCCCTTGGCTGCGGCGCGGCCGGCCAGTGAATCCCCGGCGTGGCGCGCCAGCGTGCGCAGGTCGAAGAAGTCCTGCCGGATCTCGAGCCCTGGCCCCTCGCTCCGGGCAGCGTCGACGAACAGGGTCGCAAGGCTCGCCAGATGTTCGGCGCCAGCCTTGATGGTATCGACCCAGCGCCGCTCGCGCTCGCCGAGATCCGATGTCGCGAGCAGGTTGCTGATCGCGAGGATTCCGGTCAGCGGGGTCCTGACCTCATGGGCAAAGGCGGCAAGCGCGGTCTCGATCAGGCCGGGACTGGCCTTCGGGGAGGGCTTCGGCGCAGTTCGCTTGCGGCCCGGCTTCGCGACCGCCTTGGTGACCGCCTTGGCGACGCGGGTCTTCGACGGCTCGCCCTTGGCTCGCCGCTTGCTGCGCCCTCCGCGCGATGCTTTCGCCATGATCTCCGTGACCCCGCCCCGCGGGCAGCATGGCATGCCAGGAGCGGCAGAGTCACGGCGCCCTTTGGGTGTAGCCAAGGCAAGTCAGGATGATGGTAACCAGTCCATCCATCCGCGGTACCTCACCCGCTTGCGGGCAGGGCTGTCGCACATGGCACTTGGCTGACAGCCATACGCGATAGCCTGCCGTCACAGGGACGCACCGCCAAAATATCGAAAACAACCCCATGCAAAGGAGCCGGCGGCTACCGGCGTTCGACACGGCAACTTGACACGTCGGGCAAATCAGCGGCAGACTTCCATTATTCCGAAATCATGTGCAGAACGCTAGAGCAAGCCGACCAGGCGGCGGATATCGGCTGGGCTTACGCCCTCCGCCCGCAGCTCGCGCAGTCCAGTCGCCCGGGTCGATTTCGACAGCTTTTGGCCGGCGGCGTCGCGGATCAGCGCATGGTGCCGGTAGGCCGGCACGGGCATGCCAAGCAGCTCCTGCAACAGCCGATGCACGCTGGTCGACCAGAACAGGTCAACGCCCCTGACCACATCGGTGACGCCCTGCAGGGCGTCGTCGATCACGACCGAGAGATGGTAACTGGTTGGGGTCTCCTTGCGCGCCAGGATCACGTCGCCCCACGCCTCCGGCCGGGCCGCCACGTCCCCGGTCTCGCCCGCCGGCCCCTCGCCCGCCTCCTGCCAGCGCAGGCCGCCGGTGCGCGCGCATGCTGCCGCCATATCGAGCCGCAGCGCGAACGGCGCGCCCTGCCCGATCAGCCGGTCGCGCTCCCCGGCCGACAGCGATTTCGCCGTTCCCGGATAGAGCGGCGCGCCATCGGGATCGCGCGGCCACGCGCCACCCGCCTCGCATTCCGCGACCAGCCGCGCGATCTCGGCGCGGCTCTCGAAGCTCGGATAGACCAGCCGCTCGGCCGACAGGCGGTCGATCGCCGCGCGATAGGCGGCGAAATGCTCCGACTGCCGCCGCACCGGGGTCTCCCAGGCGATGCCGAGCCAGGCCAGATCCTCGTAGATCGCCTGCTCGAACTCGACCCGGCAGCGCGTCGCGTCGATGTCCTCGATCCGCAGCAGGAAGCGTCCGCCCGACTGCTTCGCGAGGTCATGGTTGAGCAGCGCGGAATAGGCATGACCGAGATGGAGGTAGCCATTCGGACTCGGGGCAAAACGGAAAACGGGTGGCATGGCGTTCGATCGCGGGTCATTGCCGGGCTCGACCCGGCGATCCTTGTTTGGGCATGATCTTCGCGCAAACGCCTTGCGTTTGTCGCAAGCGAAAACCGGTTTCCACTTTTCCGGACCATGCGGCTGGACAAGACTCTGTTACGATAGGAGATGGATGCGCGGGTCAAGCCCGCGCATGACAAGCCGATGCAGATCCCGCAATGCTGATTCATCTCGAAACCCAGACCGACCTCGACGAGGCCATCCAGAAGCTGGTCGACCAGGATCGACGGCTGCGCCCGATCCTCGAACTGACCGGCATGCCGGCGATCCGGCAGCGCGAGCCGGGGTTTGCGGGACTTGCCGCGATCGTCTGCGGCCAGCAGCTGTCGACCGCGAGTGCTGCCGCGATCTGGGGCCGCGTCAGCAAGGCATTCGACCCGTTCCACCATGAGACGATCCGCAAGGCGCGGGCCGACCGGCTTGGCCGGCTCGGGCTCTCCGCGGCCAAGATCAAGACGCTGAAGCACATCGCGCGCGAGCTCGCGGAGGAGCGGCTGAATCTCGACGTGCTCGCCAACGAAGAGGCCGATGCCGCACACAACACGCTGACCGCGCTGCCCGGGATCGGCCCGTGGACCGCCGACGTCTATCTCTTGTTCTGCCTCGGCCATGGCGATGCGTGGCCCGCCGGCGACCTCGCCGTGCAGGAAGCGGTCAAGGTCGGGCTCGGGCTGAAGGAGCGGCCGACGCCGAAGCAGATGGCACCGCTTGCCGAGCCGTGGCGTCCGCTGCGCGGCGCCGCCGCGCATCTGTGGTGGGCCTATTATCGCGTACTCAGGAATCGCGAAGGCGTGATCGCCGGCGCGAAGTAGGTCGTCGAGAAAACATTCCAACTACGTGATCGCATGATATAGCAAGAGCAGACGAATACTTATTCAATTTGCCGGCCTCGCCCATTTTTCCCAGCACATCCTTCCTGCAAGGAGGACGGACCTGGTTTCACTTCGCACTCCACTGACGCTTCTCCTGATATCCCTCGGGGCTATCGCCGCGGCGTGGTGGTGGCTGGGCATCCCGGTCAGCCTGGTGCGCGCACCAATTGATCCAAATGACAAAGTTCAGTGCATCTCCTACGCCCCGTTCCGCAACAATCAGACATCACTTGCTCCCGCGACGCAGGTCACGCCGGAACAGATCGCGGAAGATCTCGCGCAACTCGCGAAGATATCCAACTGCATCCGCACCTATGCGACCGATCTCGGTCTCGACCAGATCCCCGGGCTCGCAGCCAAGGCGGGGCTGAAAGTCATTCAGGGCATTTTCCTCGATCGGGATCGAAAGAAGAATGCAACGCAGGTCGAAACGGCGATCCGCCTCGCCAAGCAATATCCCGACACGATCATTGCGCTCGTGGTCGGCAACGAGGTTCTCCTGCGCAAGGAAATGGCGGCGTCCGACCTCCGCGACCTGATCCGTTCGATCAAGGCGCAGGTCAGCGTCCCCGTCACCTATGCCGACGTCTGGGAGTTCTGGCTGAGCAATCGCGAACTTTCCGACGCCGTCGACTTCATCACGATTCACATCCTGCCGTACTGGGAGAATATCCCGATCCCCGCGGAACGTGCCGCCGCTCACGCTGACGAGATGCGCCAGCAGATCGCGGCGGTTTTTCCGGGCAAGGAAATCTTTATCGGAGAAGTAGGCTGGCCGAGCGAGGGGCGCATGCGCGAATCCGCGCTGCCGTCACGCGTCAATCAGGCGCGGGTGGTCTCGGAGGTGCTCGACCTTGCCCGGCGCGAGCATTTCCGCGTCAACCTGTTCGAGGCCTATGACGAAGGATGGAAGCGGGAGATCGAGGGCACGGTGGGCGGATCCTGGGGCCTGTTCGATTCCGAAGAGCGAACACTGAAGTATCCGGCCGGCCTGCCGATCAGCAATTTTCCGTTCTGGAAACTGCAAATGTGCAGCGGAATGGCGCTGGCGATCCTGGTATTCGGCGCAGCCTGGCTGACCTCGCGCCGTAAGCCGAAGGAGCCCGACTTCGCGTCATGGCTTGCGGTCGGACTCTCTGCGACCACGGCCGGAATCCTGTTCGGGGTCGCCGCGCAACGACTGGTCTATGAGAGCTACGGCACCGGAGGCTGGCTTGTGTGGGGCTCGCTTCTTGTGGCGGCAACGGCCTCGCCGGTGTTCGGTGCCAACGCCCTGATGTCGGGCCGCGCAGCGCCCAGCTTTGCCGAATTGCTGGGTCCGAGGGGCTACCACACTGAATCGATACTGGTGACGATGCACGGATTGGCCTTGATGGTCACCGCCGTGATCGGCACAGCGACAGCACTCGGTCTCATCTTCGACCCGCGCTTCATCGATTTTCCGTTCGCACCCCTCACGATGGCGGCGGTGCCTTTTGCAGCCTTGACGCTGCTCAATCCTCCCGGGAAGGGAAACCGCCCTCTGGCGGAAACGATGTTTGCCGGCATTTTCCTTGCAGCCGCAGCCTACACAGGGCTCAACGAAGGGCCAGAGAACTGGCAGTCGCTGTGGACTTGCGCTGCCTTCGTGTTGCTCGCGGTAACGTTATGGCGGGCCCGCGCCTGAAAACACGTTCTAGAGCCCTTTTCCGTTCCGATGGAATCGGAACGGGGCTCTAGATTTTCGTTTTGACGCGTTTTCTTGACGCGAACCGGTATCCACTTCGCTCGAAAACGCTCTAACCGCGCAGCCTGACGCGGTCCTCGCGCGCGCAATCGGTGACGAAGCCGATGACGGCGCGCACCGAGGGAAGCTCGACCAGGTCGGGATGGGCGAGCAGCCAGAGATCGGAGAGGCTCGACAGCTTTTGCGGAGCGACCCGAACCAGATCGGGATAGTCGGCCCCGACCAGACAGGACAGCGCGCAAATCCCGAGCCCGGCCCGCGCCGCTGCCAGCATATCGCCCTGCGAGGAGCAACGCATCACCAGCGTGCCCTGCCGCGTGATGACATCGCTCCACCGCGCCAGGCGCGCATTCGAGGCCTGGTCGGCAAACCCGATCACGCTGTGCCCCCGCCACTCATCCGGCCGTTCCGGCAGCTTGCGCCCGGCCGCATAACCGCGTGACGTGTAGAAGCCGGCGCCGAGCCGTCCGATCTTGCGCCCGATCAGGTTCTCGTCTCCGGCATCGACCGGCCGCAGCACCACGTCGGCCTCGCGGCGCCGCACGCTCGCCGGAAACGGGTGCGTGATGATCTCGAGCTGGATGTTGGCGTGATCGCGCAGGAACGGCCCGAGGCGCGGCATCAGCCAATGCGCCGCCAGCGTCGCGCCGATCGACAGCTTCACGACGCCGCGGGCCTGCTCCCCGGTGGCGGACGCGGCCGCCTCCGCGCGCAGCGCCGCAGCAGCCATCACCTCGGTGTGCTCGCGGAACTTGCGGCCATGCGATGTCAGCGACAAGCCGTCATTCGAACGGGCGAACAGGCGGGTCCCGAGCTGCTTCTCCAACGCCGCGACGTTGCGGCCGACGGTGGGGTGGCTGATGCGCAGCCGCCGCGCCGCGCCGGCGAAGCTGCGCGTCTCGGCCACCGCGACGAACGTCTTGCAAAGCTCCCAATCCATGCCGCCGCCGCACCTATGTTCATTTCTGGCCAATCAGCTGTTCAATATTGAACGTCATGACGCAGCCGTCCAGCCTTATATTGCCGCGCCAAGGGAGCCGCCGCTCCAGCCATCATAACAAATCGCGATCCGCCCCGGCCACCGGCCGGGCGGCGCGCATGGAGGATCCGAACAATGTCGCTGCCCGCCTCGCTCGCCAACAGGCTCGAACTGCCGGTCGTCGGCTCCCCGCTGTTCATCGTCTCGGGGCCCGAGCTCGTCATCGCGCAGTGCAAGGCCGGCATCGTCGGCTCTTTCCCGGCGCTCAACGCCCGCCCGGTCGAGAAGCTCGACGAATGGCTGACGCAGATCGAGAACGAGCTCGGGGAGTACCAGGCGAAGCACCCGGAGAAGAAGGTCGCGCCCTACGCGGTCAACCAGATCTGCCACGCCTCCAACGACCGGCTGATGCACGACATGGAAACCTGCGTGAAGCACAAGGTGCCCATCATCATCACCTCGCTGCGGCCGCCGTCCGAGATCGTCGAGGCCGCGCATTCCTATGGTGGCGTGGTGTTCCACGACGTCATCAACGTGAAGCACGCCCGCAAGGCCGCCGAGCAGGGCGTCGACGGATTGATCCTGGTCTGCGCCGGCGCGGGCGGCCATGCCGGCACGCTGTCGCCGTTCGCGCTGGTGCGCGAGGTCAAGCAGTGGTTCAAGGGCACCATCCTGCTGTCGGGCGCGATCTCCGACGGCTGGAGCATCGCGTCCGCACTCGCGCTCGGCGCCGACCTCGCCTATGTCGGCACCCGCTTCATAGCGACCGAGGAAGCCAACGCCGACATCAGGTACAAGCAGGCGCTGACCGAATACGCCGCGCACGACATCGTCTATTCGAACCTGTTCACTGGCGTGCACGGCAACTACCTCGGGCCGTCGATCGCGGCCGCAGGCCTCGATCCGGGCAATCTGCCGGTCGCCGACAAGTCGAAGATGAATTTCGGCTCCGGCGGCAACACGAAGGCCAAGGCCTGGCGCGACATCTGGGGCTCGGGCCAGGGCATCGGCCAGATCACCGACGCCCCGCCGGTCGCCGAACTGGTGGCGCGGCTGAAGGCGGAGTACACCGAGGCGCGCAGCGACTTCCTGCGGGCCAGCGCCTGACGCCCGGACAACCGCCTGGAGAGACCCGGCATGATCATCAGCGGCGACCGACAGATCAGCTATAGCGACATTCACGCCCGCATCGCGCGGGCGGCGACCGGCTTCCGCGCGCTCGGCGTGCAGGGCGGCAAGCCGGTCGGCATGATGCTGCGCAACGATTTCGCGTTGTTCGAGGTGGTCGCGGCCGCAGCCGCGCTCGGCAGCCCGGTGGTGCCGATCAACTGGCATCTGAAGGCCGACGAGGTCGCCTACATCCTGTCCGACAGCGGCGCCGACACGCTGGTCTGCCACGCCGATCTGCTGCCGCAGATCCACGACGGGCTGCCGCCGGGGATCAAGCTGCTGGTGGTGACGACGCCGCCGGAGATTGCCGCGGCCTATGGCGTGGCGCCGGCGTCCACGCGCGTGCCCGACGGCATGACCGATTGGGATATCTGGCGTGAAACGCATCAACCGCTGGCCGACGCGCCGATCGGCGCAGCGCCGATGTTCTACACGTCCGGCACCACGGGACTGCCAAAGGGCGTCAAGCGCAAGCCGATGCCATCAGAGCAGCAGGCGGCGGCCGCGCGCGTCGGCGCCATCACCTACGGCGTCAAGCCGAACGAGGACCAGGTGATCCTGATGAACGGCCCGATGTATCATTCGGCGCCGCACTCCTATGGCATGCTCGCGTTTCGCTGCGGCTGCGCGATCGTGCTCGAGCCGCGCTTCGATCCCGAGGATCTGCTGCAATTGATCGAGCGTCACCATGTCACCCACATGCATATGGTGCCGACCATGTTCGTGCGGCTGCTGCGCCTCCCGGACGAGACACGGCGTCGCTACGACCTGTCGTCGCTGCGCTTCATCGTGCACGGCGCGGCGCCCTGCCCGGTCGACGTCAAGCGCGCGATGATCGAATGGTGGGGCCCCGTCATCAACGAGTATCTCGGCTCGACCGAGACCGGCATCCCGGTGTGGCATTCGTCCGCCGAAGCGCTGGCCAAGCCCGGCACGGTCGGCCGCGCCATCGAGGGCGGCATCGTCAAGATCTTCCGGCCCGACGGAACGCAATGCGACGTCGGCGAGCCCGGCGAGATCTTCATGCGTCAGACGTTGATCTCGGACTTCGACTATCACGGCAACGCCAAGGCACGCGCCGAGGCCGATCACGACGGCCTGATCAGCGTCGGCGATGTCGGCTATCTCGACGCGGACGGCTATCTGTTCCTGTGCGACCGCAAGCGCGACATGGTGATCTCGGGCGGCGTCAACATCTATCCCGCCGAGATCGAGAATACCCTGATCGGCATGCCGGGCGTCCGCGACTGCGCGGTATTCGGCGTGCCCGACGACGAATATGGCGAGCGGCTGTTCGCCTGCGTCGAGCCGGAAGCGGGCAGCATGCTCTCGGTTGCGGCGATCCAGGAATTCCTCCGCGGCAAGCTCGCCAATTTCAAGGTGCCGAGGGACATCCGCTTCATGGACGCGCTGCCGCGCGAGGCCACCGGCAAGATCTTCAAGCGCAAGCTGCGCGACCTCTACCGCGAAGGGCAGCTTCGCTGACGAGGTGACGGTGAGGCGAACGGCGTTTCAAACTTAGTTGCTGTTGCAAAAGGCCGGCGATCGACGCAACGATGCCGGCGCACCTGACGCCGGGATCATCGCCATGAACGCCACTGACTTCATCGTTATCCGCAACGACCTGCAGCAATGCAAGGTGATCGAGACGCGATTGCCCGATGCCGCGGCGCTGCCGGCCGACGCGCTGCTGGTGAAGGTGACCCGCTTCGCCTTCACCGCCAATAACATTACCTACGCGGTGATCGGCGAGCAGCTGAAATACTGGCAGCTGTTTCCGGCGCCCGACGGTTACGGCATCATCCCGGTGTGGGGCTTTGGCGAGGTGCTGGCCTCGAAACATCCCATGATCACCGCCGGCGAAACGCTGTTCGGCTATTTCCCGATGGCGACCCATCTTGTCATTGAAGCGGCCGATGTCAGCAAGCGCGGCTTGCGCGACGGCGCCGCGCACCGCCAGGAGGTCTCGCCGGTCTACAATGCCTATGCCCGCGTCTCCGGCGATCCGACCTATGCCGGCCAGCAAGGCGACTTCCGCGCGCTCCTGCTGCCCTTGTTCATGCTGTCGTTCCTGGTCGACGACGCCCTGGCCGAGAACGCGTTCTACGGCGCACGCCGCGTCATCCTGTCGTCGGCCTCGAGCAAGACCGCGTTCGGGCTCGCCCATCTCCTGCACAAGCGCGGTATCCGGGTGATCGGGCTGACCTCGAAGGGCAATGTCGATTTCGTCACTTCGCTCGGCTGCTATGACGAGGTCGTCACCTATGACCAGGTCGCCGCGATCCCGGCGGCTGAGCCTGTCGCCTATGTCGACATGGCCGGCAACAGTGCGCTGCGCGAGGCCCTGCACCGGCATTTTGGTGCGCAGATGGTCTATTCCGGCCGTGTCGGGCTCACGCATCGCGCGAGCGAGCCGGACGAGCCGACGCTGCCCGGCGCCAAGCCGGTGTGGTTCTTCGCCCCGGACCAGATCCGCAAGCGCGCCAAGGAATGGGGTCCCGGCGGCATCGACCAGCGTTTCGGCGCCGCGTGGACGGAGCTCGTGCCGCATCTGCCCAATTGGCTCGATGTCGTCGAGCGGCGCGGCCCGGCCGCGGTGCGCGAGGCCTATCTCGATACCCTGCAGGGCCGCGTTCCGCCGGATCAAGGCCTGATCCTGTCGCTGGCCGAATAGGCGATATCCCGTCGCGCCCTTTCTGCGGCCTCGCCAATGGGTATAGGCTTGCCAGCAAGGGAACGCCGCCAAGAAAACGTCACCAAGGCGGCCGATGACGAGAAACGCTCAATGCTCGACAAGACGGACGATATTTCGGTCGCCGCCGACAATTGGCTTGTGCAGTTCGAGGATGCGCTGGCGGGCCCCGACGATGTGCTGCTGAAGCCGCTGTTCCATCCCGAGAGCTACTGGCGCGACGTGCTGGCGCTGAGCTGGAACATCCAGACCGTCAACCGCGCCTTTGCGATCATCGAGGACCTGCCGGCGCATGCGCGCCGCAGCGCGCCGCATGACTTCCGCATCGATGCCGAGCGTGCGGCGCCCCGCCGGGTGATGCGCGCCGGCACCCACGCGATCGAGGCGATCTTCAAGTTCGAGACCGCTGTCGGCCGCGGCCACGGCATCGTGCGGCTGATCCCTGACGCCGCCGACGACGATCGGCTGAAGGCCTGGACGTTGCTGACCGCGCTCGAGGAACTGAAGGGATTCGAGGAGCAGCAGGGACACACAAGGCCGCGCGGACAAGCATATTCCCGCGACTTCCGCGGCCCCAACTGGCTCGACCTGCGCAAGACATCCGCCGAATATGCCGGCCGCGATCCCGATGTGCTGGTGGTCGGCGGCGGACAGGCCGGGCTTGCGATCGCCGCCCGGCTGCAACAGCTCAAGATCGATGCGCTGATCGTCGACCGCGAGGCGCGCGTCGGCGACAATTGGCGCAAGCGCTACCACGCGCTGACCCTGCACAACCAGGTGCAGGTCAATCATTTGCCCTACATGCCGTTCCCACCGAACTGGCCGACCTACATCCCGAAGGACAAGCTCGCCAACTGGTTCGAATCCTATGTCGATGCCATGGAGCTGAACTTCTGGACCGGTACCGAATTCGTCGGCGGCAGCTATGACGACGCACAGGGACGCTGGACCGTCGAACTGCGCCGCGCCGACGGCACGACGAGGAAACTGCAGCCGCGCCATGTCGTGATGGCGACCGGCGTCAGCGGCATTCCGAGCGTGCCTGATATCCCCGGCTTGAAGACTTTCTCCGGCAAGGTGCTGCATTCGAGCGGCTATGAAGACGGCGAGCATTGGGCAGGCAAGCGGGCGCTGGTGATCGGTACCGGTAATAGCGGCCACGACATCGCGCAGGACCTGCATTCCTCTGGCGCCGAGGTGACGCTGGTGCAGCGCTCCTCGACGCTGATCACCAATATCGAGCCCTCCGCGCAGCTCGCCTATGCCGCCTACAATGAAGGCTCGCTCGAGGACAACGATCTGATCGCGACCTCGATGCCGCTCGCGCTCGCCAAGCGCAGCCATGTGCTGATGACCGAGCAGTCGAAGGAGCTCGACAGACCGCTGCTCGACGGGCTCGCGCGCAAGGGCTTCAAGCTCGATTTCGGCGATGGCGGCACCGGCTGGCAGTTCAAGTACCTGACCCGCGGCGGCGGCTACTACTTCAACGTCGGTTGCTCCGATCTCGTCGCCAGCGGCGCGATCGACCTGAAACAGTTCGCCGACATCGAGACGTTCGTGAGCGAAGGCGCGCGGCTGAAGAGCGGCGAGACGGTGGCCGCCGATCTGATCGTGCTCGCGACCGGCTACCGGCCGCAGGAAGAGCTGGTGAAGAGGCTGTTCGGCGAGGCGATGGCCGCGCGGGTCGGCCCGATCTGGGGTTTTGGCGACGGCCAGGAGCTGCGCAACATGTATACGCGCACGCCGCAGCCCGGCCTGTGGTTCATCGCCGGCAGCCTCGCGCAATGCCGCATCAACTCGCGCTATCTGGCGCTGCAGATCAAGGCGATCGAGGAAGGCCTGTTGCCGCGCGATGTCGGGCCGGTGGCGAAGCTACGATAGCCAACACCGTCATTCCGGGGCGCGCGAAGCGCGAGCCCGGAATCTCGAGGTTCCGGGTTCGCTTCGCGCCCCGGAACGACACCCGAGAGGAAAAACCTCATGCCAACCATCCTCGGCACCGGCGAGCACCGCTATCGCGTGGTGGAGAATTTCGCAAAACTCCCCGACGGCTGGAGCCTGACGGATGTCGCCTCCGTCGCGGTCGATAGCAAGGATCGTGTCTACGTCTTCAACCGCGGCGAACATCCGATGGTGGTGCTCGACCGCGAGGGAAACTTCACCCGGAGCTGGGGCGAAGGCCTGTTCGCGCGCGCCCACGGCCTGCACATCGACGCCAACGACAATCTCTACTGCACCGACGACGGCGACCACACCGTGCGCAAGTGTTCGAGCGATGGCAAGGTGCTGCTGACGATCGGTATCCCGAACAAGCCTGCGCCGTTCATGAGCGGCGAGCCGTTCCATCGCTGCACCCACACCGCGCTGTCGCCGAACGGCGAGATCTATGTCTCGGACGGCTACGGCAATGCCTGCGTCCACAAATTCACGCCGGACGGCAGGCTGATCAAAACCTGGGGCGAGCCCGGCACCGATCCCGGCCAGTTCAACATCGTGCACAACATCGCGACCGACGCCGACGGCTGGGTCTACGTCGCCGACCGTGAGAACCACCGCGTCCAGGTGTTCGACGGCAACGGCAGATACGAGACCCAGTGGAACAATCTGCACCGGCCCTGCGCGCTGTGCTGTTGCGGCGGCGGCAAGCAGCCGAACTTCGTGATCGGCGAGCTCGGCCCCGGCATGGCGGTCAACCGCAAGGTGCCCAACCTGGGCCCGCGGCTGTCGATCGTCGATGGCACCGGCAAGCGCATCGCCCGGCTCGGCGGCGAGCACGGCCCCGGCGTCGAGACTGGCAAATTCCTGGCGCCGCACGGCATCGCGCTGGACTCGCGCGGCGACATCTATGTCGGCGAAGTCGGCGTCACCGACTGGAAGACCAGCTTCCCGGACACCGAGATGCCGGCCGCGGTGCGCCTGACGCGCTGCTTGCAGAAGCTGGAGCGGGTGACGGTGTAGTTTTGTAAAGGCCGCCCTTTGTCTTACCCCGTCACCCTGAGGAGCGCGCATCGCGCGCGTCTCGAAGGGTCGACGGCCCGGCTGGTGGCCGTGCATCCTTCGAGACGCGCGTTCCGCGCTCCTCAGGATGACGGATCAAATAGTAAGCACCACACGTTGATCACACCTATCGCAATCAAATCTCGCCGATCACCTCGCGGCGACGCAGCTCTGACTCTTCCGCATAGCGCCGCATCGCGTGCGCTTCGGTGAGCAGGCCGATCGGCCGCCGGTCGCCGTCGTCCTCGACCACCGCGAGCGATTCCGCTTCGGCGGCGTCGAACACCGCGATCGCCTCCTGCACGTTCATGGCGGGATGCAGCACCACGTCGGCGTAGCGCAGGATGGCGGCAAGTCCCTTGTCGGCCTCGAGATCGGGCGCGTGCACCTCCGCGACCAGCGCGAGCCCGGCATAGCGTCCCTCGCCGTCGATCGCGACGACCTGGGTCTTCGAGCCGGGCGGGAATTCCTCGCGAAACGCCTCGATCGGCATCGCGGCGTTCACCGTCGTCATGTCCTGCCGCATCATCTTGCCGACCGTGAGATCGCGGATCCAGCCGATATCGGCGGCGCTGCGGATGGTCTCGCCGCGCAGATGCAGCCGCCAGGTCGCGAACGAATAGCCGAACAACTCGCGCGTGATCGTGGTCGAGATGATGACCGCGACCAGCACCGCAGTGGTGAGCCAGAGATTGCCGGTGGATTCCAGCGCGATGAACGACATCGTCAATGGACCGCCGATCACGGAGGCCGACAGCGCGCTCATGCCGATCACGGCGTAAGCGTTGGGATCGAGATTGAGCCCCGGCCACACGATGTCGACGCCGGCCGCGAACAGCCGGCCGCCGAGCGCGCCCATAAACAGCGTGGCGAAGAACAATCCGCCGCGGAAGCCCGAACCGAGCGAGACGATCGAGGCCACCGCCTTCAGCGCAAACACGCCGGCGATGAAGGTGAGCGGCATCGCCACGATGCCGGCGAAGCGCAGCGCGCCATGGCCCGACGACATCACCTGCGGCGTCAGCAGCGCCATGGCGCCGACCGCGAGCCCGCCCAGCGCCGGCCGCAGCGGCGGCCAGAGCCGGGTCTTGGCGAGCAGCGTCTCGCACAGCGCCACCCCGCGCATGATCGCAATTCCGGTCAGGGCCGCAACCACGCCGAGCAGCGCGGCGATCGCAAGATCCCGTCCGAGCACGTCGCCGACGGTTCCGACGCCGACGCCGAGCGGCAGCGGCTCGAAGGCATGGGCGACGAAATAGCCGGCCACCGCCGCCACACCGACCGGGGTCAGGCTCGCCGGCGTATAGCCGCCGATCACAAGTTCGAAAGCGTAGAACGCGCCCGCCAGCGGCGCGCTGAAGGCCCCCGCGATCGCCGCCGCGGCGCCGCAGCCGACCATGATTCGCTGGTCGTTGCGGCGGAGATGAAAGCCGCGGCCCAGCGAGGCGGCCAGGCCACTGGACAGCTGGGTATAGCCGGCCTCGAGCCCGACCGAGCCGCCGACGCCACTCGACCAGATGGTCTGCAGCGCCACGATCACGCTGCCGCGGAACGACATCCGGCCGCCATAAAGCGCATTGGCCTCGATCGGGTCGATTTCCCGGGCCGGCCGGACCCTGAGCAGCAGCAGGAACGCTACGCCAAGCACCAGTCCGCCGACCGTTGGAACCACGAGGGCGCGCACGGGATCGATGCTGGGCTGGCTCGACAGCCGATCGCCCAGCGGCAGATTGAACAGCACCGAATGCAGCACCGTGACGAGGCCGCTCATGACCGCCACCACGAGGCCGCCAATGGCGCCGATCAGCAGCGCCAGCACCACGAGGCTCGTCTCGTGCGCACGCACGAATGCGCGCAACCGGCGCGGCGCCTCGAGATAGCTTGCGGTCGTGGTCATCGGCAGGGTCCGTCACTGGCCGACAGGGCCTTGCGGCTCCCTTTACGGGCCTCGCGGGCGGGAGGCAATCGGGGCAGGAACATGGCAGGGCATGGCGGATAAGCCGCTCATTGCTCTTCACAATCCCGTCACGCTGCCTGTAGTATGTGAGTGCATGCTGCTTCGCAGCTAATGGGAGATCAGGAGCGTTATTTGAACGCACATGTCTCGCAAGGCGGTTGGCCGGTGCTGGTCTTGAATGCGGACTTCCGGCCGCTGAGTTATTACCCGCTGTCGCTCTGGTCCTGGCAGGACGCGATCAAGGCGGTGTTCCTCGATCGTGTCAACATCGTCGAATATTACGACCGGGCAGTACGAAGTCCTTCCTTCGAAATCCAGTTGCCGAGCGTCGTATCCCTCAAATCCTTCGTCAAGCCGACCACCCACCCCGCCTTCACCCGGTTCAACGTTTTCCTTCGCGACCGATTCAGCTGCCAATATTGCCTGTCGGGCGACGACCTCACCTTCGATCACATCATTCCGCGCAGCAAGGGTGGCCAGACCACCTGGGAGAACGTCGTCGCCGCCTGCTCGCCGTGCAATCTGCGCAAGGGCAATCTGACGCCACAGCAGGCCAAGATGTTTCCGAAGCAGACGCCTTACGCCCCCACGGTGCATCAGCTGCATCGCAACGGCCGGCTCTTCCCGCCGAACTATCTGCACGAGAGCTGGCTCGATTATCTCTACTGGGATACTGAGCTGGATCCGTAAGGCGCTGCCCTTATGCGTGCTGCGACTCCTACGAACGTCAAGACACACCCGGATTGACCGCGAGATGGCCAAGAGGTCGGCGTGCTCAGTGCGATGTTCCGCCACCTCAAGCGCACCGGCCATGTCGAGGCCCGCGGCCGTGCGCAACCCGCCCCGATGGCAGGGCTGGAGTTGCAGCGCCGGCTCGTGTTCCGGCACCGCCGCCTTCGCCATGGCGTTGACACGCATTCCTGAAGTGAACGACGCCGTTGTGGGCGGCGATATCTATGTCGGCGGCCTCGCGGGCGAAGACTGGAGCAGGCTGATGCACAACTTCGGTTGAGAGCGCGCGTTGACCAGGTAAGGCAAATGCAGCGATCACGACGTGCGGTCACCGCGCAGGACTGAAGCCCTGCGCTGCTGCCTGTGCGACCAAGCACAGCGAAATCACATCGCCGGAGGGGACGATCGCGTCCCTCGATCATGCGCGCCGCACGGCGGCGCAAACGGCTCAAGGACAAGCCACGTTGTTTGCGGTTGCGTCGACCCAGCGATCCGAGAGCTTGTAGTACGAATAGCCGTTTGAGCTTGCGGCCTGGATGTAGATTTTCCCGTACGCGCTCAGGGTTCCGCTGCCATAGGCCACGCCACCCCACGCGGGCGGCGTCAACGGAAGGCTGGGGCCTCCATTGGCCGTGGTCCAATCCCCGCCGGGTATGATCTCATTGTTGTTGCCGCCGACGCCCCACTCTGTGCTCGAGTTGAAGTAACAGATGTAACCGGTTCCGGTGAGGTAGTTGACCGTCGCTCCCTGGAAGCCAAGCACCACGGCAGCCACTCCCGTGTGGATGGAAGCCCAGTTCGGTGTGGTCTGCGTTCCGTCGCGATAATACAGATTGCCGTAGGTGCCGTTCCAGGCATTGAGCTTGACCGCGTCGCCGCGGCAGGCCGGATCGGACGTCGTCTGGCATTTGGGAGCGCTCGCCGCGAAGTCCCAGCCAGTCGGTTTCGACTGCCACAAGCCCTGGACGCTGGCATCGACGAGGGTGAAGCCCTGCGTCGCGGTCGCCTGATAGAGCTGCCCCGCCGTCGTCAGCTGCTGCACCGTATCGCCGGTACCGACGACCTTTGCCGTTCCGCCCGAATTGCCCGCGAACGCCTGCCCGGCCGAGTTCGTATACCAAAGCTTGCCGGCGGGATCGACGAACCACAGATACGCGTTGTTGACGTGAGGCGCGATGCTGGTCGCCTGCAGATTTGCTCCGCCGGACGTCACATTGCGAAACCCGGTCGTGCCGGAGAGATTTGCAAGCAGGTTGCCGGTGCTCGCCTGAACGACATAGATGCCATTGGTAACCGAGCCGATCGCGGTGGCATTATAGCCGGTGTTGTAGAGGCCCGCTGACGTCAGCTCCCACAAACTGCCAGCAGTCCCGTCGACATACCAGAATGCCGGCGCACCCAGGTTCGACGAGGCCGTCGAGCTGGTGAGATCATAGATCGCCTGATATGTGCGATTGACGAACGTCGGATCCAGGAAGCGCGTTTTCCCGAACGTCGGATTTGCGGGATCGGTGAGGCCGGAATACGCGTAGAGCAATGTCCTGAAATCCAGCGTCCCTTGCGTGATCATGCCGATGTCTTCCTGCCGGTAGACACCTTCCGGATTCCCGATCCGTTGTGAAAACTGGACGATCGCCGATTGCGCGACGCTCTGGTGGGCCAGCAGCCCCCAGAGGCTCACAGGCGCGACGATCGATACGGTTGGATCGACGAAGAGGTCGACGCCGGACCCGCCCCCCGTCCCGGCCCCGAACGCCGCAAGGATCGAGTGATCGTCGACCGACGAATCCCTGCTGGTGCCGAAATTCACCACCATCAGCGTCGAACTCGGCTTCACCTGATAGAACAGTTGCAACGCGAGAGATGCGAACCCCTGGCATGCGATACCCATCGTCGCCCGGTTGTTGATGGTATCGATTGCAGAGAAGGTGCCGTTGATCGGCGTGCATGCATCGAGCAGTTCGAACGCCAGCGTGCTCGCGAAAATCAGCGCCAGACCGTCGTCGTTGATGCTGCCGTAAAGCGGTGAGGCCGCGGTCAGCTTCGACAGAATCGCGCCCTTGGTGGAGCCGAACAGATTGGTCAGCTGGGTCGCAAGTTGGCCTTGCGCCCCGTTGAATTGATCGTTCGTCGTCTGCGCTGCAGCCGATGCGACCTGACTGAGCTGACCTGCAGAAAAGAACTGCGTCTGTAGTCCCGGCTGCGAACTGCATGATGCGGACGCCTCTGCGGCAAGCCCCAGCATGCATACCAAGAGCGCGAGCACGAACCTGATCATTGTTGTTTCCCCCAACGGCTTGCAAGAGGCTTCGGGAGCCTCTTATCCGATACCACCAAAATCTATCTATGGTTGCATTCGACGGGGAGAGATAATCACCCGAATGATGTGACGGCATGACGACAGGAAGGAAGATAGTGCACCGCTCTGCATCGCGGCCGGCTGGTCCCGCCGAGCTATCGGCATGAGCGCTGGCGCGATGATCTCTACCGGGATAGGCGCGCGATCCGTCGCCGAGCCGGCACCCACCTCGCACGTCCGAACGAGAGCCCGCGCCGTCAGACCTCCAGCGGGAGGAGTTGCCCGGCCAGGATGACGCCGAGCATTGCGATCGCCGCCATCACGAGCGTCCAGCTGACGTACAACTGGTGACCGATCAACGCGCCGCTCAGCAGCGGAGCGCAGATATTGGCGCCCGACATCAGCGATTGGTTGAGGCCCATGATCATGCCCTGCCGGTTGATCGCGGTGCTGCGCGACAGTTCAGCAGTCAGCGTGCTTCGGGCGAACATCATGCCGACGATGATCAGCGTCAGGAAGGCCACAAGCAGGCTGATCCGGTCAGCGAACGCAAGTCCGACCAATCCGGCTGCCATGCAGGCGAACGCCGCCAGGACAATGATGCGATCGGACGCGAAGATATTCGCGCGCGTGATCAGGGCACATTGCACGACCATGTTGATGAAACCGGCATAGGCGAACACCGCGCCGAGCTCGCGGGCGCCGAAGGCATGCCCGTTCCAGCTGAACCGCGCCGACAGGAACAGGCCGATCTGCGACAGGAACATCGAATTGACGAAGAAGAACACGATAAGCAGACCGAGCACGCGCCACGCATACCGCAACCCGAGGATCGTGTGCGGCAGCGCCGGCTCGGGCACCCGCTGCTGATAGAGCGCCTCTGCGGCCGGATGATCCGGCGACAGCAGAACGATCGTGGCAACGATGCTGATCAGCGACAACGCTGCGGCAGCCCATACCGGCGCGGTGTCGCCGTAGTGGACAAGCAGCCCCGAGAGCGCGGGGCCGACCAATAGGCCGGTCCCGATCGCGCCGCTGGTCATGCCGAGCGCCTGCTTGCGGGCCTGCGGCGCGCTGTGCTCGGCCGCATAGGCGTGCGCCACCGAGATGTTGCCGGATGTCAGCCCGTCGACGATCCGGGCCAGAAACACCAGAGTCAGGTTGCCCGCGACGGCAAGCAGCACGAATCCGACGCAGGTGCCGATCTGGCTGACGAGGAGCACCTTGCGGCGACCGTACCGGTCGGACAGCGCGCCGACGACCGGGCCGGCGATCAGCTGGCAAAGCGCATAGACCGAAATCAGCGCGCCGATCACGAATGGCGTCGCGCCAAGCCGCTGCGAGTAGAACGGCAGCAATGGCAGGATGATCCCCAATCCCGTCGCATCCACGGCCACGACGATGAAGGTCGGGACCAGCGCCAGGCTGCTCTCGCCCCCAAATTCTTCGCCAGCTCCCGTCGTGGAGCTCGTGCCCATTGCCGCTTGCTCGATCGCTTTTGCGTGATCACCAGGAACGTTCCGGATTATATAGTTGCAGCCTAATAGTTTGTATCCTATCTAATTTGCATGCCTCCTTCGCAATCCCATATCCACGCCGAGATCGGCCGCCTGATCACCAGGCTCGGGCGGATCTGGCGGCGCGAGTCGGATCAGGCGCTGTCCGATCACGGCCTGTCCTACGCGACGGCTATACCGCTGCTGGTGCTGTCGCGGCAGGGCGAGAATGTCCGCCAGGGCGTGCTCGCCGACGAGCTGGGGATCGAGGGGCCTTCGCTGGTGCGGCTGATCGATCTGCTGCAGTCCGAAGGCCTAGTCGAGCGTCGCGAGGACCCGACCGATCGGCGCGCCAAGACACTGCATCTCACCGCGGCCGGCGAAGCCAAGGTCGAGGAGACCAACCGGGTGCTGCGCCGCGTGCGGGCCAGCGTGCTGAAGGATATCGGCAGCGAGGAACTTGCGATAACCTTCGAGACGCTGCAGCGCATCGACGCGCGGGCGAGCCGCCTGCAAGACGCCAAGAGCGCTGCAGCCAAGACTGCTTTAGCCAAGACCGCTGCAGAGGCGAAATAGTCATGCGAGCGGAAGAGCCGTTCCTGGTCCGCCACGCGGACCTCATCTTCGCGTTGAAGACGTTCGCCGCGTCGATGCTGGCGCTTGTCATCGCATTGGCGATCGATCTGCCGCGGCCGTATTGGGCGATGGCGACGGTCTATATCACGTCGCAGCCGCTGGCCGGCGCGACCAGCTCGAAGGCGTTCTTCCGCGTGATCGGCACCCTGGTCGGCGCCAGCATGACGGTCGCCCTGGTGCCGAACCTGGTCAACGCGCCGGAGCTGCTGTGCCTCGCGATCGCGCTCTGGGTCGGACTGTGCCTTTATCTGTCGCTGCTCGACGGCACGCCGCGCAGCTATGTCTTCATGCTGGGCGGTTATACCGTCGCACTGATTGGCTTTCCGTCGGTCGCCGACCCGGGCAGCATCTTCGATGTTGCGCTGGCGCGGGTCGAGGAGATCTCGCTCGGCATCATCTGTGCCAGCCTGGTGTCGACCGTGGTGTTTCCGCGCAGCGTCGCGCCGGCGGTCGGCGGCCGCGTCAGAAGCTGGCTGTCGGATGCGCGTCGCCTGTCCCGCGACGTCCTGCTTGATCGCGGGACCAGCGAGACGCGCCGGGCGCAACGCCTTCGCCTCGCGACCGACATCGTCGAGATCGATACGCTGGCGACCCATGTCGCCTATGACCGGCTGGCCGATGCCGGCACCGCGCGTGGCCTCGGCGAGGTCCGGCTGCGTATGCTGATGCTGTTGCCGATCATCACGTCGATCGAAGACCGGCTCGCCGCACTCGGCGAAGCGGCGCTGCAACGGCAGCCGGAGCTACGGCACCTGATCGGCGATCTCGCCGCTTGGATCGTGGACGACGATCGCCAGCGGCAATCCGGTGATGATATCCGCGCTGCGATCGCCGCGCGGCAATCTGCCCTCGACGGCCTCGCGCCGCGCGAGCGCATCATCACGATCAGCCTGCTGCTCCGGCTCCGCGAGCTCGTCGACATCTCGGCCGACTGCCGCGCAATCGGCGATGCGATTGCCGCGGGCCAGGATATCTCCACCGTCCCGTTGGCGTTCCACCCGGAATCGGGCGCCGCGCCGGTCCGTCATCGCGACCACGGCATGGCGCTGTGGTCAGCCGCGGGGGCGGCGGTCGCCATCCTGATCTGCTGCGGCCTGTGGATCGCGACCGGTTGGGCCGATGGCGCCTCGGCGCCGATGATGGCCGCGGTCGCCTGCTCCTTCTTCGCCGCGCAGGACGAGCCGGCGCGCAGCATCCGGGCCTTCGGCCTGTTTTCGCTGGTCGCGATCGTCGTCGTCGCGATCTATCAATTCGCCCTGGTGCCGGGCATCTCCCATGTCGAGGTTCTGATCGCCGCGCTGGCGCCGACCTTCCTGCTGTACGGCTTCCTGATCGCACGGCCCAAAACCGCGCCGATCGGCATGGCGCTCGCCGCCAACACCGCGACGCTGCTGGCGCTGCAATCGACCTACAGCGCCGATTTTGCCAGTTTTGCCAACACGTCCGTCGCCTTCTTCCTCGGCGTCGTCATCGCCGAGATCGTGACGCGGGTCGCGCGCGGCGTCGGCGCCGAATGGATCGCCAAACGGCTGATGACGTCGGGCTGGCAGACGCTCGCGGTCGCGGCCGAGCGGCGCGGCCATGGCGATCGCGCGCAGTTTGCCGGCCTGATGCTGCATCGGCTCGGCCTCTTGGTGCAGCGCATTGCCTTCATCTCCGAGAGCGACCGCCGCGATGCCGACAGCCTGGTCCAGCTGCGTATCGGGCTCAACATCATCGACCTCAGGCGGGCCCGTTACGGCCTCGCCGCATCGACCGTGCGCGCCATCGACGACATGCTGGACGACCTCGCGGCGGCATTTCGCGCCCATGCGGACGAGGCGATGCCGGCCGAATTGCTGTCCTGCATCGATGCGGCGCTGACCGCGGTCGTCAAGGATCCCAATGAGCGCGCGCGGGACGATGCATTACTCGGCCTCGTCGGCATCCGCCGCGGCCTGTTTCCCGATTCACCTGCGTATCGATCGCGGCCCGAGGAGAGTTTTGCTGCATGAGATATGAGCTCGACATCTACGGTGTCCTGGTCCCGGCGCTGCTGCTGTGGCTGATCGTGGCCTATGCGCTGAGCGCGGGGATCAGCCGGATCATGCAGCGCGTCGGGCTCTACCGGCTGGTCTGGCATCGCGCGCTGTTCAATTTCGCCCTGTACGTATGCCTGCTCGGCATCGTCGTCTATCTTTCGGAGTTTCTGCCATGAAAGGGAATTTCGCCTGGCTCGGCCGGGTTGCGCTGACCGCGATCGCGCTCGTCGCCGCGCTCGCCGTCGGCCGCGCGCTCTGGGTCTACTACATGGAGTCGCCATGGACTCGCGACGGCAGGGTCCGCGCCGACGTGGTGCAGGTTGCTCCCGACGTCTCCGGCTTCGTCACTGACGTGCTGGTCAAGGACAATCAGCAAGTGCATCGCGGCGATATCCTGTTCCGGATCGATCGCGCACGGTTTGCCCTGGCATTGCAGCAGGCCGACGCTGCGGTCGCCGGCCATCGCGCGACGCTGGATCAGGCCGACGCCGACCTCAAGCGCTACAGCGCGCTGACCACCGATGCGGTGTCGCAGCAGAAGCAGGAGCAGGTCCTCGCCACCCAGCTCCAGGCCAAGGCCGCCTATGACCAGGCGGTCGCCGATCGCGCTGTGGCGCAGCTCAACCTCGATCGCAGCGAGGTCCACGCGTCGGTGAACGGCACCATCACCAATATGGAGCTGCGGCCCGGCACCTACGTCACCGCCGGCAAGGGCGTGATGGCGCTGGTCGACAGCGACACGCTGCATGTCGAGGGCTATTTCGAGGAGACCAAGCTTGCGCGCATTCGCGTCGGCGACAGGGCAGAGGTCCGGCTGATGGGCGAGCCGGTCCGGCTCACCGGGCATGTCGAGAGCATTGCCGCCGGCATCGAGGATCGCGACCGCGGGCAAGGCGCGAGCCTGCTCGCGAACGTCAATCCAACCTTCAGCTGGGTTCGGTTGGCGCAGCGCGTTCCCGTGCGCATCACGCTGGATAAGCTGCCGGATCGCATCGCACTGGTCGCCGGCCGTTCGGCGACGGTCGAGATCATGGACTAGCGACGGCATCAAGCCGGCCATCGTCCTTGCGGTGGCCCGCGTCGGCCTGCGCGTCTAGAGCGGGATGACCCTTCTTCGAGTCATCATCCCGCTCTATCTCTTTGTTTTGAGCATGATCTTTTCGGAAAACCGCGCCACACTTTTCCGGATCATGCTCTATTGCACGCCGTAGCGTGTGAAGTCGTCGCCGATGCTGCCCTGAAGCGCCTTGGCGGCCGCCATGTCGGTGTTGCCGCCGGCCTTGTCGCCCTGTTTCAGCTTGGCCAGCCCGCGGCCGTAGAGCGCGCTGGCCAGTTTCGGATCGATGCGAAGTGCGGAGGTATAGTCGTCGATCGCCGCGCCAAGCTCGCCCGTCTTCAGGTAGATCAGGCCGCGCGAATCGTAGGTCGCGGCATTGACAGACCCCGATTGCAGCGCCTTGTTGCAATCTTGCAGCGCCTCCTGCAACGCGCCAAGGATGGCGCGGCTCCAGCAACGTCCATTCCACACGCCGGCCAGGTTCGGCTCGAGGCGGATGGCCTGATCGTAATCCTGCACGGCGCGGGCATAGTCATTTTTCCTCAGAAAAACGCGCGCGCGATTGGCAAAGGCCTCGCCGTAGTTCGGGTTGAGCTTGATGGCCTGATCGAAAGCCTCGGCCGCGCGATCGTAGTCGCGCTTCGTGAAGTAAGCCACGCCGCGGTTGTTGAACGGCTTGGTGTAGGTAGGATTGAGTTCGATGGATCGATCAAAATCCCGGATGGCGCTGTCATAGTCTCCCTTGGCGGCGTAGGCGTTGCCGCGGTTGTTGTGGGCGATCGCAAGGCCGGCCGGCGTCATGTCCTGACCCGCATCGATCAGCGCCGTGCACGCACCAATGCGCGCGTCCGCCTGCGCGTGGTCGTGGCCGCTGCACAGCTCGATATTCCGCAGATAGTTTTCCCGTGGCTTCGCGTCCTGCGCGCCAGCCGGCGATGCGAGCAACAGCAGGACGAGAAGCGCCGCGAGGCCACCACTCCGACCGGAACCTGCACGAGGCTTCATGTCGCGCTCCGGTTTTGACGATGCAGCGTCGCAGATTTGCGTGAGTAGCCGCTCAAGGCCGACGCCTTGCTCGCCTAGCACCCTCGGCAAATGTTCGGATTGAACCTGTGGTCGGTGTTCTGCTCGCGTTGCGGGGTCACGCGTGTCGCGGGCTTCCTGAGAAGCTTGCTCTTGCCCTCCTCCACGAGCGTCGCGAACCTGACCGTTCCGTCGTCGGATATTTCGATGCGCGGCGTGGTGCCTCGAATTCCCATCGTTGCAGCAGGCGTGTCGATCTTCATGTCACCGGTCTTCGCGATATTGCCGGCAACGAAGGTGAACGTTCCATTAGCCAGTTTGAACAAGGTCGAATTCGACTTGCCGTTCGGGTCGTAGACAAATTCGGTCATCGCCATCTTGGCGTTGCTCGACAGATTGAACGAGGTGCCATCGGTGAAGTTGATCGCGACCCGTCCATCGGCTCCGGTCTGCACCACGTCGCCCAGATAGACGAAGTCGCCAACCTTCGCCTGGGGCAATTGATCAGACAGCGCCGCCTGGACGACGACCGCGCTCGGATGTTCGATCGTGACAGCACCGGTGACCGTCACGACTTTCCCGATGAAGTTCGCCGAGGAGTTCTGAACCGCGGGTTGGGCCGGCTCGGTCTGCGCTTGCACCGAGCCAGACGTCAATGTGACGAACGTGAAAACCACGCCAGCGAGCAATTGTACAATGAAACGGATACGCACGATCCCCTCCCTTTCGAGAAGATCTTGTCGTGTCGCGGCACGATGGAGACATGGACCACCGGGCCGAGACCGCAGGACCTTGAGTGCCAAACGGGTTGCTGCAAACAGGCCTAAGGGCCTGACGCAGCTCGAATAAAAATTAATATGTGGACAATCTACTCGGTAAATATACACTAAATTCAGTGGGGCTGCACTCGCGATAATGGACAGCAGTTCTGTCTTTTCCGCGATGACTCTCCCCGCCGTACTGGAAGCCGATTTTCACTACCGAATTTAGTTTCAATCAGAACGTTTCAGCGGGCAAGCCTATGGCTGCCGGTGCGGGGATTTTTCCCTTCGCGGCGAGCGCAAGCCAGATCAAGAAAACTGCGGCACCACGCTCCGCTTGAGCCGTTCAGCAGGCGAAAAGCCAATGTTAGTTGCGTCCGGCGTAGCGTTCGGGGGCGCGAGCTCGGCCGTTTCAGGTCAGCTGCCCCGAGTGGTTGGCGTTGTTCATACGGCGGTCGGCTGCGGCACCATTGCGCGTGCGCGCGGCATCGCCCTTCAAGCCGTGGCCGGCGATCCCGTTTGCCAGGGTGACGTCATCGAGATCGCAGCCGGCGGGCGGGTCGAAATCCGCCTGATCGATGGCACAGTGCTCAACCTGCCGGCCGGCACCCGACTCGAGCTGGGCGACCTGGCCTGGAATTTGGCCCATGACTCGGCCAGCGCGCCGGGGCTGTTCGCAAAAGCCAGAAGCATCCTCCGTTTCATCGGCAGCCGGCTGGCCGGGTCGGACGTCCTCACGGCGGACACGCCTGTTGGCACCGTTCGGGCCAGCGGCCTCAGCATGCTCACATTCGCGGCGCTGACGTTCTCGCTGCTAGAGAACGCGCGCGCTGCGGAGCCGAACGTCACGTTCCTGGATGACGACACCATCAACTACAAGGACCTCCACCACGGCGTGTTCGAGCTGGTGACCAAGGAGGCGAACCCCAGACACATCGTCGTCGACGATCCCGGCGTGACGATCATCTTGAGCCCCAGAGGGTCGTCGGTCGGGGTGAACCAGGTCACGAATAGCCCGGCTCACATGGAGGAGTTGCGGGACGCCCAGCAGCAGACGCTTGCCAACTACGCGAAAGGAGTTTGGGCCAAAGGGTCCGGCATGCCCACCCAGGATGGGTCGTCGCTGCTGCAGCCGATCAATTTTTCCGAGCCTGACCCGCCGCTGGTGCCAAATCAACTCGGGCCGCTACCGCAGACCATCCTCCCGTTCTTTGAATTCTTCAAGGCGCCGCCGAAGCCGCCGATACTGAATCTCGGAGCGGCGCCGACTGAAATCGATACGCCGACATTTGACACTTTCAGCGCGACGCACGGCACCTTCTCTGCCATCAGTTTCGACGGCGGGCTCACCTTCGGCATCGCCGGAGGTGTTGCAGGCAACACGGTGATGGGTTCGAAGACCTACGACATCTCGAGCGTCGGCGCGTTTGGCACGTTCTACCTCAACAGCTCGACCGGTGCGTATGCTTTCGTTCCGAACAACGATGCGATCAACGCGCTGAAGGTCAATGCGATCCAAAGCTTCGTCATCACGGTGACCGACGGCTTGCTCTCTACCAGTCAGAGCTTCGACATCACCATCGTGGGTGTCGAAGACGCCGCCATCATTTCCGGCGTCACGACCGGCTCAGTGGTCGGAGCGACCGGCGTCAGCGGTGCCTCGCCCGGCCTGCTCATCGCGACCGGAACGCTCACCGACACCGATCCCGATGATCCCGCCAACACCTTCACGGCCGTGAACACGCCGACGACAAGCGTGGGCGGCTATGGCTTCTTCACAATGACGACAGCGGGCGTGTGGACCTACACGCTCGACGGCGCCAACAGCTCCGTGCAAGCCCTCCATGTCGGCGATGTGCTGACCGACAGCTTCACGGTGACCGCGATAGACGGCACCCCGCGAGTCATCACGATCACCATCCACGGCCCGCTGATCGGGGCCGGAACGCCGCCGTCGCTGACGCTGAGCGAGACACATCTGACGGCAACCGCGCTGGACGACAACATCGCCGGCTCGGCGCCGGACGCGGCGTTGACGACGATTTCGGCCGACTTCTCGGCTGCGTTCAACACCGCCAATGGACTGAGTGGCACCACGGTCAGCTATGAAATGACGATCGCCGGCGGTAACGGCGCCGCCTCGGGCCTGATCGACTCGCATACCGGCCTGGCTGACCTGTTGGTACTGAACGGCACCACCATCGAGGGCCGCGTCGGCGCGATCGACGGTACGCTGGCTTTCACCATCGCGCTCGATCCGGTGACGGGGCGCGTGACCTTCACCGAATACCGCGCGGTAACGCAGCCGCTCGGCACCAGCCCGGACACCGGCGAAGGCGCGGCGCTCGCGACCGGAGCCGTGACCCTGTACGCGATCGTCACCAATGACGTCGGCGAGCTCCAGTTCGTGACCCTCGATCTCGGCAGCCGGTTGACCATCACCGACGACGGCCCGAGCGTCCGGACGAACCAGACGATCCCGTCGCTGACTTTGAGTGAGACGCATCTGACGGCAACGGCGCTCGATGACAACATCGCCGGCTCAGCACCGGACGCGGCACTGATGACGACGTCGGCCGATTTCTCGACGGCGTTCAGCCCGGTTCAAGGCGCGGATGGTGCGACGATCCGCTACGCGTTGGCGATCGCCGGCGGCAACGGCACGGCCTCGGGCCTGACCGACTCGCACACCGGCCTCGCCGACGTGCTGGTTCTGAATGGCAACACCATCGAAGGCCACGTCGGCACGACCAGCGGCACCCTGGCGTTCACCATCACGCTTGATCCCGCCACCGGGCGCGTGACTTTCACCGACTTCCGCCCGGTGGCCCAGCCGTTCGGCACCGATCCCGACGGCGGCGAGGCCCTGTCGCTGACTGCCGGAATCGTCAGCCTGATAGCAACCATCACCGACACTGACGGCGACTTTCAGAGCGCGAGCCTCGACCTCGGCAGCAGGTTGAGCATCAGCGACGACGGCCCGACGATCAGGACCAACGGGACCGCGCCATCTCTGACGCTGAGTGAATCGCACCTGACCGCAACGCCGCTCGACGATAACATCGGGGGCTCGGCACCGGACCTGACGCTAACGACGACGTCAGCTGATTTTTCGACGGCATTCACCTCGATCCAGGGCGCGGACGGAGCGACAATCCGCTACGCGCTGACGATCACGGGCGGAAACGGCACTGCGTCAGGCCTGATCGACTCGCACACCGGCCTCGCCGACGTGCTGGTTCTGAATGGCAACATCATCGAAGGCCATGTCGGTACGACGACGGGCACCCTGGCGTTCAGCATCGTGCTCAATCCGGTGACGGGTCAGGTGACCTTCACCGAGTACCGCGCGGTGAAGCAATCAGCCGACGGCGCCGGAGAAGGCGTCACGCTGAGCGCCGGAGTTGCAAGCCTCGTTGCCACCATCACGGACAAGGACGGCGACTTCCAGAACGCGAGTCTCGATCTTGGCACGCAGCTCACGATCACGGGCGATAGCCCGAGCATCAACACCAATGGCACCACGCCCTCGCTGACGTTGAGCGAGACGCATCTGACCGCAACGGCGTTCGACGATAACATCGCGGGATCGGCGCCGAACGCGGGGCTGACGACGACGTCGGCCGACTTCTCGACGGCTTTCAGCTCGGTTCAGGGTGCAAACGGCGCGACCATCGGCTACGCGCTGACGATCACCGGTGGCAACGGCACGGCATCGGGTCTGACCGACTCGCATACCGGCCTCGCCGACGTGCTGGTACTGAATGGCTCCACGATCGAGGGGCATGTCGGAGGAACCAGCGGCGCACTGGCGTTCACCATCACGGTCAATCCCGCAACCGGACTCGTGACCTTCACCGAGTATCGGGCGGTGAAACAGCCGCTTGGCACCAGCCCGGACAACGGCGAAGGCATCGCGTTCGGCACCGGGCTCGTGAACCTGGTCGCGACCATCACCGACAATGACGGCAATTTCCAGAGCGCGAGCCTGGACCTCGGTACGCAACTGACGATTACCGACGACGGCCCGAGCATCAGGGCCAACGGCACCACGCCATCGCTGTCGCTGAGCGAAACACATCTGACGGCGACGGTGTTCGACGACAACATCGCGGGCTCGGTGCCGAATGTGGCGCAGACGACGACGTCGGCAGACTTCTCGACGGCGTTCACCTCGGTTCAAGGTGCGGACGGTGCGACGATCGCCTACGCGCTGACGATCGCAGGCGGCGACGGCACGGCGTCGGGCCTCATCGACTCGCACACCGGCCTCGCCGACCTGCTGGTTCTCAACGGCAACACGATCGAGGGCCACGTCGGCGCAACCAATGGTACGCTGGCGTTCACCATCACGATTGATCCGGCCACGGGGCTTGTGACCTTCACCGAGTATCGGGCGGTGAAGCAGCCGTTCGGCACCAGCCCGGACGGCGGCGAAGGCGTGGCGCTTGCGGCCGGGATCGTGGGCCTGACTGCAACGATCACGGACAAGGACGGCGACTTCCAGAGCGCGAGCCTCGACCTCGGCACGCAACTGACCATCACGGACGACGGCCCGAGCATCAGGGCAAATGGCGCGACGCCATCGCTGTCGTTGAGCGAGACGCACCTGACGGCAACAGTGTTCGATGACAATATCGCGGGCTCGGTGCCGAACGCGGCACTGACGACGACATCGACCAACTTCTCGACCGCGTTCACCTCGGTTCAAGGCGCCGACGGCGCGACCATCAACTACGCCCTCACAATCACCGGCGGTAACGGCACCGCGTCGGGACTGGTGGATTCGCACACTGGCCTCGCCGACCTGCTGGTTCTGAACGGCAACACGATCGAGGGCCATGTCGGCGCGATCAACGGCACTCTGGCATTCACCATCACAATCGATCCGGTGACCGGGCTCGTGACCTTCACCGAGTTCCGCGCGGTGAAGCAGCCGCTCGGCACCAGCCCCGACAACGGCGAGGGCGTGACGCTCGGGGCGGGCCTCGTCAATCTGGTTGCAACCATCACCGACAAGGACGGCGACTTCCAGAACGCGAGCCTCGACCTCGGCAAGCAGCTGACCATTACCGACGATGGCCCGAGCATCACGGCGACGGGCACCGTGCCATCGCTCACGCTGAGCGAGACGCATCTGACCGCGACGACGCTGGACGACAACGTCGCGGGCTCCGCGCCGGATGCGTCGCAGACGATGACATCAGCTGACTTCTCAACGGCCTTCACGTCGGTTCAAGGCGCGGATGGCGCGACGATCGCCTACGCGCTGACGATCACCGGTGGCAACAATACCGCGTCGGGCTTGATCGACTCGCACACTGGCCTCGCCGACGTGCTGGTCCTGAACGGCAACACCATCGAAGGTCACGTCGGGACAACGACCGGCACGCTGGCATTCACCATCGAAGTCGACCCGGCGACGGGGCTCGTGACTTTCACCGAATTCCGCGCGGTAACGCAGCCTTTCGGGACCAGCCCCGATGGCGGCGAAGGCGTTACGCTGAGCGCCGGACTTGTAAACCTGGTTGCAACCGTCACCGACAAGGATGGCGACTTCCAGAGCGCGAGCCTTGACCTCGGCAAGCAATTGACGATCACCGACGACGGCCCGACAATCGGCGGCTTCCCGGAGACCGCCATCATCGGTCAGGACAACCAGACCGCGAACGGCACCTACCACCTCAATTTCGGCGCGGATGGCGACGCCGCGATGCAGGTTGCCGTCCACAACGGCGCGGTCGGCAGCACGGGATACGATCTGGCCACGTCCGACCTCGGCGGCGGCATCAGTTCGGTTCACGTCACGGGAAATGGCGACGACTACACGTTCTACTATTCGACCCATGCGGTGAGCGGCGGCGTCGAAATGGACGCCTACCTCGCGGATTCGGGCGGTGCGCTGACAGATCCGTACTTCACCCTGCTGATTAATCCGAACGGGACCTTCTCTTTCGATCTCGTAAGCGTCGACGTGCTGAAGCAGGTGACCGTGACCGGCTCCACGTTCGGCGCCTCGGGCGGCGGCACACCGTCCCTGACGGCTCCGGATCGAGAGCTTCTGATCACCGGATCCGACAACAGTGGCCTTCCCATCGATGTCAAGGCGTCGAACAACGGCATCGCGGTCGGCGATACCGGACTGAGCATGGATCCCAACGAGCAGTTGAACCTCTCGTTCTCCAACGAGCAGCCGCAGATCAGCTTCATGCTGACCCAATGGCAAGGCAATGGCACGGCAGGCGTGGTCTTCAAGGTTCTGGATGGCAGCACCGACGTGCACGACTTCAGCATCGATGTTCCGAAGCCACATAGCGGCAACGCCACTGTCGTCGTGCAGCAAACCTCGGATGCTTCGCTGATCAATACCTCAACCTTTGACGACGCGACGTCGACTTACACGCTGTTCGTTGGAAAGACGTTCAATCTGGTGGAGGTCGACTACAACCAGGCGACCAGCGGAAACACCACCTTCACGGTCAACAACATCACCTACAACGAGAAGACGACCATCCCGAGCACCGATCTGCTGTTCGATGTGTCCGCCACTGACAAGGACGGCGATTCGGCCGCGACCAGCCTTCAGGTCGATATTCAAGGCCTCACGACCGGGGCGGCGGCTGCGATGGCCGGCACGAGTTTCTTGTCAGACCAGGTTACGCACGTGCAACACGATCTGATCCTGTAAGGGCCCTGAAGCCTGGTGAAGGTCCTGGCCCGCGTCAGACGTTGGCGCGGGCCAGGATCGTTTCTCGGGTCAGTGCCAGCCTTCGCCGGCCTTCAGCGCCGCCGAGAGGCTGCGCACCGGACGCGTCACCAGCGGATCGAGATCGAAGCGCTTTTCGAGCATCCGGAGGATCGACGTGGTGTCGAAGTCCTCATGGGCGACGCCCGACTTGTTGAAGCGCTTGGCGATCAGCAGCGCCGGAATGCGGGTGCCGGGGCCCCACTGGTCCGCAGCCTTGGCTTCGGCGCCATGACGGTTGAACGGCGGGGGCGGAACGTGGTCCCACTGTCCACCGAACTCGTCATAAGTGATGACGATCAGCGTGTCCTTGCCATCCGGCCCTTCGACGATCGCCTTGACGAGATCGACGAGATGCTGGCTGCCTTCGGATTCGCTGGTGTAGCCCGGATGCTCGTTCTCCTCGCCGATCGGCTTGATGAAGCTGACCTGCTTCAGCCGGCCGTTCTTGGCCGCCTGGATGAACTCCGCCTCATCCTTCAGGTGATCCCTGCGGGCCTGCGTTCCGGGCGCGAAATTGGCGAAGTAGTTGAGCGCCTGATGGTGGTACTGGAAGTCCACGTCCGGGCAGTTCGGGAACACCGCCGTCGAGACATGGTTCGGATCGGTGCAGGTCGTGCCGTTGCCATTGGTCCAGCCGGACGCGCCGACATCGCCATTGGCGTTCGACCAGCCGCCCGAATACCAGGCCCAGTCAACGTGCTTGGCCGACATCCGATCGCCGATGTTCGGCGTGTGCAGCGGCGGCAGGCGCTTGATGTCCGGGGTGCCCGGTGAATAGGGCTGATAGGTCGGCTGCGTGGTGTTGACCGCGTAGTCGCCGCAGGCGAGGCCGGCCGGCAGGCCGGGCTGGTTGCATTTCGCCGTCAGCTGCGCGTCCTTCACGGTCGAGAGCGGCGTATAGAGCGGCGTGCTGGTCGGCATGCCGTTCGCGTCGACGATCGCGTGGAAGTCATTGGCGCTGCCGTCGTTCAAGGCACCGACGAACTGCGGCGCCGCGGCCGCGACCAGGAACTGGTGGTTGAGGAACGAACCGCCGAAGGCGCCCTGGAAGAAGCTATCGGCGATGACATAGTTCGGCGCACCGTGGCCGTGGAGATAGGTGTAGATGGGCAGCTTCTTGGTGTCGTAGTAGCCCATGACAAGACCCGCGGCATCGCTGCCAGTCATGTAGCGGTTCTGCCGGCCGCCGTTGAGCTGGTACTGCTCGCTGTAGAAGCGATGCACGATGTCCTCAGTGCAGCCGCCGGGCGCGCCGGTGCCGTTGAGGAATCCGTGCGCCGCAAAAGACCCGAGGGGCTTCGGACAGGTGGTCGCCGAGGTCGGGATGAAGTCGTTGATCTCGAACGGCTTGTTCTTGAAGGCGCTGAGGATCGAGACCGAGCCCGTATTGTCGGTGCAAGTCGTCGGTTGCGGCGACGGAGAGGTCAGGTTGACGTCATTCTGCAACAGGCAGGCATAGACGGTCTGGTTGTCCTGCCGGACCTGCAGCGTGTGCGCCTGATCGGCGTCGGAGGTACCGTTGATCCGGTCACGCCCGACATCGCCCCAGTGTCCGTAGAGGTTATCGAAGCTGTGGTTCTCCTGGTAGATCACGACGATGTGCTTGTACTGATGCACACCTTCATGGCCGCGGTCGCGCAGGTCACGCAGCTCGTCCCTGACCTCGTGCTTGAACTCATCAACGATCTTTTCGACCAAATTCTCGGCGTTTGCCACCGGTGAGATGGCAACGGCGCCAGCAACAACTGCGAGCGCCGGAATGGCTCCCCAAAGCCGCATAGTGCTCTCCTGATTCAGAAAGAAATAGAAATGGAGTTACACGCTATGCAAAACACATTTCGCCGGGATGACCGTTTTTCGACGCGCGCACAAATGCGTGAAAAGATGCACGCACCGATAAATCTTCGTTCTGTCAAATTCAGACCGGCTTGCGTCTCGTTGATCGATCGTCATCAAACCGCAATCAACAGTCGTCTATCCAAACAGATGGTCATTGATCCTGCCGACAGGAAACTGTCACCTCCGTGACATCTTCCGAGGTGCGGCAGCGCAAATGCATTGTGACAGGGGCGTTTTCTCGCAATGGTTTGGGATATTCTGGCGTCCGGTTCCGGAAAATGTGGTGCGGCATCGGCCGACCGTGGCGTTCGAACCGCACGGGTCGCGTTGCTGGCAGTCGTCGTTGCGCTTCTCCCATTCTGCGCGATGGCATTCCCGCTCGGCGGCGACCAGACCGTGCTGCCGGCCGGCACCGAATTTTCCGAGGACGCGCTGGCGCGGCCGCGCGAAATCTTTCATTCCGAAGCGATGGGCGGGCGCAAGTCCTATCTGGTCAATCTCGGCGATCTCGCGTTCAATTCGCCTTCCATCCTGGGCGGCAAGGCCCGCCAGGCCGAGATGAGCTGCGGCACCTGTCACGTCAACGGCGCATCGAACCCGAAATTGTTCGTTCCGGGCGCATCCTCCCGCCCCGGCACCTTCGACACGACCAGCCTTGTCTTCAACGCGAAGACGTTCAACAGCATCCTCGATCCGGTCAGGATTCCGAGCCTGCGGGGCGCCCGCTTCCTCGCCCCCTACGGACATGACGGGCGCATGACCTCGCTGCGCGACTTCGTATATAATGTCATCGTCAATGAGTTTTCCGGGCCGCGGCCGAGCGATGCGGTTCTCGACGGCCTCGTCGCCTATATCAACGATATCGATTTCCTGCCCAATCCGAAGATTGCGCCCGGCGGCAGGCTTGCCGCGCAGGCCAGTGTTGAGGAACGGCGCGGCGAGGCGCTGTTCTTCAAGCCGTTCCCGAAGCAGGCCGAGCTGAGCTGTGCCGGCTGTCATATTCCGGCCGGAACCTTCAACGACCAGCTGCGTCACGACGTCGGATCGGGCGGGCTGGTCAAGACCCCCACCTTGCTCAACGCCAACTTCAATGCGCCCTACTTCCACGACGGCCGCTATGACAGCTACGAACAGGTCGTCGATCATTTCGATCGCGTGTTCGACCTCGAACTGTCGACCCAGGACACGCAGGACCTCGTGGCCTATCTCAATGCGGTCGGCGACGGCGAACGCGCCTTCGACAAGGACGGCGTCGTGCTCCGGATGAAGGAAGTGCTGGAGCTCTCGAGCGTCCTTGAGGTCGCGATCCCGGCCGCCGACACCGCAGTGGTGTCATTGGCCGTGACCGGGGTCGGCGCCGAACTGCGCGAATTGACCGAGCACATCCCCGACATCAGGAACACCTCGGTCGGCGGCAAGGACGAGCGGCTCGCCGCGCGCGCGATCCTGAAGGATCTCGTTCTGACCTTGCGCCGCATCGACCTCGAGGTCGGCGCCGGCCGGATCGACGAAGCGATGGTGGAATACCGCAAATTTGCCCAGCTGGTGAATTTCGACGTTCCGGTCGCCCTGAAGAAGGCCGAGCCCTGGTCCCTCTTCAACAGCAACGTGCATCAGTCGCACTACACGGCGCTCGGCCGGATGCTGCCGGTGACAAGCCGACAGCCGCAGTAACGCGCGACGCGCTCACTGCGCGGCCGGCGGCGCGACCCATACATCGCTCTGCTGGATCCGGCGGATCAGCGCCTCCGGGTCGAATTTGCGCAGACCTGCGGGAATTTCGAAGGTTTGCGCCGGCTGCGGCTCGTCGCGGATGTGATCGGCGACGATCACCGTCCCATCCGCGGTCTTGATCTGCACCGGAAACCCGCGCGCGCGGTCGACCCAGCCGGTAAAGCTCAAGCCGGACGGTGCCGTGATTCGATAGACGTCGGTGTTGCGCCCCGCGATCGCTTCCTCTCCATTGCGCTGGCAGTGCCATGTCGCGGGATCGACCGGCGCGGAAAGCTGCGCCATCGCCAGCCATTGCCGGCAGGGACCGTCCGGATCGACCGGGACGAACAGCTGGGTGAGCGGGCTCGATTGCATGGCCTTCATATAGACGTGTGCGACCGGGCGGACGAAATAGGCGGCGGGCTTGGCGGTATCGAGCAGAAAGAAGCCATCGGGCAGCGCGGCTGCATCGATCCGCGCTTTTCCGCCCGAGACCCGCAGCGTTCCCATGGCGGTTGCCATATCGTCCTTCCGCGCGAGGAGGTCGGCGGAAAACTGCTGCGCCGCTGCCGGCACCGCTGCGTTGGCCAGGATGGCCATTGCGAACACGGCACTCCTGCCTCCCTTCCACATCGTCTTGCACGTCGTCTCGTCGCGCTTCATCGCATATCCCCGGTCGATCGGCTGGCGGGCAGGCAGAACATGACAGCGCCGACCGAACCAATGGTTCGATCGGCGCCGGCTTCGGATGGACTCAAGACCTCGTCCTGGACGAGATCTCGATCACTCGGTGTAGGACAACGTGACCGGCTTGCTGAAGTCGAACGCATCGAACAGGTCAGACAGTGCCGGGCTGTTGGTCGGGACGTACTCGTTGTTCTTCGAGTAGGTCGGGTTCGGCAGGTTGTCGCGGCTGCGGTGCGTGAGCGGCTCGAGAGCCCAGTTGCGCTCAATGAACTTCAGCAGCGAAACGTGGTCGGCGTAGTTGTGGTTGACCTTGCCGCCCGTCGAATAGGGCGAGAGGATCAGGGTCGGAATACGCGGTCCATCGCCGAAGAAATCGATCGACTGCGTGTAGCCGGAGTCCCAGTAGCCGCCGGCTTCGTCCCAGGTGATGAAGACCGCGGTGTCGGCCTTCAGCTCCGGATTGTTGTCCAGCGCGTTGAGCACGTTCAGGACATAGGCCTCGAACAGATCAACCTTCGAGCTCTGCGGATGACCGTCGAGCAGACCGTCCGGCTTGCCGAACGACACTGCGGGCAGCGTGTTGTGCTGGATCGCCGTGATCAGATCCGCCGTGTCCTTCATGTGAGCCTGACGCACGGTCGGATTGGCCATGATCGAGGTCGCATACTGGAACGGGTTGCAGATCTGGCAGTAGGCAACACCGAGCGCGTGCGCCGGATCGGCGACCGCGGCGGCGCCGAGGTTGGGGTTCGAGGGGTTGGCGGCAACCGCGGCGTTGGAAAGCGCCACGGCGTCGTTGAACGCACCACCATAGAACGCCCAGGTGATGTTCTTCTCGATCAAAGCGTCACCGATCGTACGAACCGACGACGGCGGGACGTTGTTGCCGCCCGACAGCGCGCCGTTCGGCAGATAGCCCGGATTGACGTTGTTGAGCATGTAGTAGTGGTTCGGCTTGCAGTTCGGCTCCGCCGCGTACGGCAGATTGTTGAGGTAGGTGACGATCGGCTTCACGCCGGGCTGGAACACGTCAGAGCAGTTGCTCCAATTGCCGTCGACCGTGTAGCGGTTGACCGAGCCCGCGACCGGGTTCGGGTTGGCGATCAGGTTCGCCGGCGGCGTCACCGGATTGCCCTTGCCGTCGCTCCAGAAGGCTGCATCGCCGGTGCCGAGCATGAAGTGGTTCGCGCCGGTGCCGCCGTGGAACGACTGGTGGAAGTTGTCGCTCAGCGTGAAGCGGTCGGCGAGCATCTTCAGGATCGGGGCCTGACCCTGCTGGGCATTGTAGAAGCCCATCGAGTTGGCCATGCTCTTGTTGGACGCCGAATAGGTCGCCATCACGAACGGGAACAAATCGTTCAGGCAACCCGAATTGTTCTTCTTGGTGGCGCTGGCGGCGCTGCAGTCTTCCTGCTGCCAGTCCTGATAGAAGCGATGGGTCGAATCGCCGGTGTAGTCGTCGTCGCTGATCTGCTCGCCCTGCAGCGGGAACGGTCCGTTGAGACCGCCGGCGCCGGGAACGCGGGTATCAAGCACACCGGTCGGCAGGCCGCTGAAGCCGGTGGTCAGGATGTCGAGATCGGCCGGGTCCATGTCCTTTTCGACGCTGGCTTCGGCGATCGTCTTGAACGGGGGCGAAGTGTCGTTCTGCGCGGTCGGCGTCCCGTTGGTGTTCGGCTGCGGCATCACATTGGTCGCGTTGTAGGGCGACTTCGCGATCGCCGGCGCGCCGATGTAGAAGGACGGCTGGCCCGCAACCGAGTACTGCTGCGCCTGCGCAAAGTTCGGTCCCGGCGTTCCATCCTCGTTGACGATGCCCCTCGACAACAGGTTGGAGATGGTCTGCCCCTTGCCCTTCGGCTTGTAGATACCGAAGGTGTGATCGAGGCCGCGGTTCTCACCGATCAGGATGATGACGTGCTTGATCGGCGAAGCGGTCTTGCCCTTGCCGCCGCGATCCTTGTCGTCATGATCGTGGTCATTCTTGACGCGATCAGCTTCCTGATGCGCCTGGTGATTGTGATGCGGGCGCTTGTCCCAATCACTGTGTCCGCCCGGATAGTGAGCGGCATATGCGGCTGTTGCGACGAGCACCGTTGACGCGATGCAGAGCGCGGTGCTGGTTCGCCAGTGCTTTTTGTAGTTCAAACTCATTGTCGACCTCAGGGTGTTTGCGGTTAGCAACACACACTGCTTAGTGCGACAGTATGACGCATGGTTTTCGCTTGCGTGAAAGCGCGCGAGAAATTTCGAAACGTTCAAATATTTTCTGTGAAGACATCTGCTGCTGCACGCTGCATCTCCACGATTCGACTCTCCGACTGAAGATCGAATTCGGATGCAGCGCTCCACGCAGCGACGCGGATCGCAAATGCCCTACAATTCAGCTCAATCAATGCGAGACGTGCCCGGAGCGCATCACCTCGCGAAGCGCGGCGTAATGCTGATCATGCACATTTTGATTGAACAACGACCACGGCTCGGCGCTCGCCAGTAACGCAGGCACCGCAGCCGCCATCAGATTGCGATAATTCCTGAACTCGGTTGCAGCGTCGGCGTTGCGGCCTGCGGCAACGGCCATCTCGATTCGCCGCAGCGTGAGCACGAGCTCCTTCAGCCCGCTGCGCGCAAGCACGCGCTGCTGCTCGCCGCCGGACACGCTGGTGTTCTTGCGATCGGGATATTGCTCGGTCAACTCGCGCAGCTCGCGGCCGATCGTATCGACTGCAAGCGCGACGATGTCCTTGTCGCCGGCGGGAATCGCGGTCGCGAGCACCGTCGAGAAATCGTTGATCTCCTTCAGCGTTGCACCGGCGCCGTCGCGTTCATAGGGCTGCACGCCGTCGCCGACGGCCGTGAGATAGGCAACGAGGTCGCCCTTGTCCTGCGCCGAGAGGTCGAGCTGAAAGGTCCGGTCGAAATAATCGACGACCTGGTTGAAATTGTCGAAGCGGCCATCGTGGAAATACGGCGCGTTGAAGTCGGCGTTGCGCAGGGTCGGCGTCTTGAACAGGCCGCCCGAGCCGACGTCATGCTGCTGATGATCGACAAAGCCGGACGATGGCACGTGGCACCCCGCGCAGCTCAGCGCCGGATCGTGCGGGAACGGCTTCGCGAACAGCGCTTCGCCGCGACGCTCCGCGTCGGTGATCTTGCCGGCCAGCCGCCCGGCGGGACCAAGGCTCGGATTGGGCAGGAAATCGATGTCGTGAAGATAGGCCACGATCGCATCGAGCGTGGCCGGCGACGGCTCGGGACCTGCGAACTCGCTGGTGATGACGTTGTGGACGAAGTCACGCAGCGAGGCGAACCGGCCATCGGCGCCGTAGGGTGCGAGATAGCGGGCGCCGCGCAGGCTCGGAATCCGCACCGGATCGAACGAAAGGTTGTTGGCCTTCGGATTGAACAGCGGCCCCGTAGTGTCGAACGTGCCGGGCCGGCTCGACATCTTCGGCATGAAGAATTTGGCGTTGTTTGCGCCATTGACGTGGCAGGTGCCGCAGCTCACGCCGGCCTGCCGCGCCACCTCGCCGAGCAGCCCCGGCGAATTGAAGGCGAGATCGCCGAGATTCACCAGATACGACTTGGCGCCGGTCCGCTCGGACTGGAACACCTCGCGCGGCTTGTCGAGCGCATCCTCGTTCAGCTCGGTCGCAACCGGCAGCACGGTCTTGTCGCCATCGACCGGAAACGCCGCCGCGCGCCCAAGCAACGCAAGGGCGATGACCGCGGAGAGCAGCGCAGCCGGACGCAGCTGAAGCGATTTCATCGCGCCTGCGCCTCCAGCGTCGGGCGCTGCAGCCCGAGCTTTGCCGAGGCACTCTGCAACGCGACGACCAGCTCCTCGCTGGTCTGGCGCAGATCGGCGATATTGACATGCGGCAGGTCGGGCGTCGCGACGATCGCCTCGAGCTGCTCGATCCGGTTCGTCACCATCTCGTCAAGCTTGCCGTCGACCGTGTTGAGCGCGGCGGAGAAAATCGTGTGATAGGCGAAGTCGATGCCGGCGATATTGTTGCGCATATCGTCCAGCGAGGTGCCGCTGATGCGCGACTCGCCGCCATCGGCTTTGCTCTCGCCGACTTCGTAAGCGAGCCGCACGGTGCCATCCAGGAGGCCTTGCGGCGTCAGCTTGATATCCTTGAGCTTGCCGTGAAGATCGTTCAGGTGCTCGACAAGGCCAGTCGCATCGGTAGCGACGTCGGTACTACCGGCTCCGAACAGCTTGGCTTCGATGGCATGGAACCCGCTGTCCGCGTTCGGCCAGGCGTCGATCTGCGCATCGAGCTCTGGGACGAAGCCTGCGGTGAACACCTCCGAGCGCTCCCAACCGGCGCGCGCCGACAGCCAAGCCTTCCGTGCACCGGGCAAATCCACCGCAGCGGCGCGCTCGCGCAACGCACGCGCACCCGCCAGCGCGCTGGCAACGCCCTCGATCAGATACGGCCGATAGCGCTCGGCGCCGTCCTCGAGAGCGCCCGCGTTCGCGGCGCGCACGCCTGCCGACGCTGCCAGCAAAGCAAGGCACGCCGCCACTCGCATCTTGTGCATAGCCAACCCACTCGTCTGCCGCAAAGGGCTCGCGGCACGTAATCGGCCGAACTATTGTCGGTATCCTATGCGGATTTGTGACAGCGCAGACTTTTTGTCGCATCTTTTCTGCTTCGCGATCGTTGTTGACGATCACATTCCCGCAAACGCATTGCTCGATTGAAAATGCACTGTTCAACGCGCGCGAGTTGTTGCAACACAGCGTGTTCACGCGTCACACTTGTCCCGCCACCATGCCAATCGATCGCGAAGCTCTTTATTTCATTGCATCCTACGGCGCGCTTTGCGTGCTGTGCTGCACCGTCGCGCTGATCGATCTGCGCCACGGCATCATTCCCGATTGGCTGAATCTTGCGATCGCGGCACTCGGGCTCGCACATGTCGTGGTCACTGAAAGCATGACAGCCGCGTTCAGTGCGATGGCGATCGCCGCCCTCGTCGGCGTCCTGTTCTTCCTCTTGCAGCGCCTTTACTTCGTCTTGCGGCATGTCGACGGATTGGGACTTGGCGACGTCAAGTTTCTTGCCGCCGCAACGATCTGGGTCGGAGCTTTTGGCATTCCGACTTTGCTGCTGATCGCGGCGCTCGCGGCACTTGCTGTCGCCGGCAGCCTGCAACTCGCAGGACACGAGATGAAGCGCCAGACGTCGATCCCGTTCGGCCCCTTTCTTGCGCTCGGACTACTCCTGACGCCGGCCCTGCAGAACTGGCTCGGATTGAGCTAGGATCGACCACCCCACGCGAGTTCGTGGATGACATCTGCGAGAAATCGCAATAGGTTCCCGGTGTTACGCGGGCAGAGAGGGGATGGCACAGGAATATATCTTCTGGCCGATGATCGTGATGGCGCTGCTCACCTTCATCCCGCTGGGTATGATGCCGATCAAACGAATCCAATCCGCACTTCGCGGCGAAACCACGCCGGACGATTACAAGCTCGGCGAATCGGCGAGGGTGCCGGCGGACGTCTCGCTTCCCAATCGCAACTATATGAGCACCCTCGAAGTGCCGGTGCTGTTTCACGTCCTGTCGCTAGCGCTCTACGCAACCAGCAGGGTCAATGTAGTCTTCCTGCCTCTGGCCTGGGCCTATGTCGTGCTGCGGATGGGCCACAGCATTATCCATCTGACCTACAACAGGGTCATGCACCGACTGGTCCCGTTCGCCGCCAGCAACTTCGTGCTGATTGCCATGTGGGTCATGTTCGCACTCAGTCTTTTTCGGTTCGGTTCGAACTAGGGTCAAGGCTCACAACCGCCATCTCCTTCTGGCTCAACCCTAGCCAACGCACAGTCACCGCTGGATCCGCGCAGCCAACGGCCTCCTGTCGGTACTGACCGGAACGAGGCGGACATCGCCGCTCTCCTCGGTGCCTGGCTGGGGCAATGTGAGCACGGCGTCGTGCTCGTCTTTCTGCATGGTGACTTCGCGGCCGCTGATGGCCCGCAGCTTCCATCCCTGGAAATCGTCGCCGAGCTTCAGCCGCAATGCGGTCTTGTTCGATTGATCGAGAAAGATCCCGAAGCTTTCATCGTCTCCCGCGATCGTTCCGACGAGCGACAGCGGCGGCGGCTCGAGCGCGACCTTGCGCGGTGGCGGCGGCAACGGCTTGCTGACTTCCGGTTCCGCAACGACGGCAGGCGGCGGCCGCCGCGACGGCGAGAACACCGGGCGGTCACGGGTGTTGGACAGCGTCTTGAGCGGAATGCCCCACAGCGGATTTGCGCTGAGCGGCCGGGGCGTCGGCGCCGGCGAAGGCGCCACGCGGACCGACGTGACCGGTTCGGATGGCGGCGGCGAACTCAGCACCGGTCCGCCCAGACGGGTATCGTCGAGCATCCCGGCGTCCAGTGCATCGCCGGATGGGTCAGGCACCGCAGCCGGCGCCGAATAGGCCGACACCGCCAACAGCACGATTGTTGCAGCGAAGCGTCGCATCACTTGGCTCCTCGCCATTGTCCGGAGACGCCGAGTAGCACGCGCAGCTTGCCGGGATCGGCGCCCTTCGCCGCCTCGTCGGCGACGGGTTGCACGACCAATTGGTCGATGAACAGGAACGGCATGCCGGCTTCGAGATCGTAGAGCACCTGCTGCAACTGCGCCTGCTCGATCTCGCTGCTCGCGACCATGCTGATGAAGCCGGCCTTGGCCGGCGCGTTGGGAACGTCGAGCTGCGTCGACAGCACATTGCCGCCGGCCTTGATCACCGCACCCGACACGCGCTGCAGCAGCGTGGCGCCGGCAACGGTGACGGTCGCCCCTTCGAGATAGGCGAAACCGGTCGGCATCGCGGGCTGACCGGGCGCGGTATTCGCCTTCGACCGTCCCTCGAGTTGCTCCAGCATTCCGGCCGACGCCGCAACATCGCTGCGCAGGCCGATGATGTCCGAGAGCGACGAGATGACGACGAAGAGCAGCAGCACGAACAGGCCGAGATAGCTCGCGGTCGCGACCAGTGGCGAAGTGCTGACGGCCGTCAGCGATCGGGATGCTACGCTCATGAGCCGGACCCAAAGGAAGCGGATATATTGGCCTCGACGTGGAACCGCTCCGCCGATTCATTCGCGGCGCGGGTCGTCGGCGCGAAGAATGTCGCGCGGGTGAATTGCGGCGACTGCTCCAGCAGGCGGATCAGGGATGGCGCATCCTGGGTCAGTCCCACCACCTGCACCTTGTTGCCCTCGATGCGGAGCTCCGTCACATAGGTCGTGTCGGGCAAGACGCGCGAGATCGCTTCCAGAACCATGACGCTCGATGGCGTCGTCTGCTTGCGCTTGGCGAGCAGGCCGAGACCGGACGAGTCGCCATTGGCATCGAGACGCAGCGCGGCGCGGCGCTGCGAGATCCGGTGTTGCAGGTCCTCCTGCTCGGATTGCAGCCAGCCGCCGAGATAGATGTTGAGCAGCAGGGAGACCGCGGCCGCGGCCGCCGTCGAGACCAGGCCGATGCGCAACAGGCGCGGAGCCGCGGGTCCGGCAAGGCCGCGCAACGATTTGTCGAGCAGCGTCACCTGCTGCTGGGCGCCATCGCCGCCAACCGCCGGCGCGGAGACCGCAACGGTGGCGGCGCCGAGCATCCTGGCCATCCGGATCAGCGGATCGACCTTGCTCGCCGCGGTCGCACTGAACGCGACTTCGATACGGTCATTGGAGATCGACCGCGGCGGACCCCAGCCAAAGACCGCATCAGCCGCGGTCCATGGCGTCAGCCGGTCGACCTGCGCGCGGATCATGCCATCGAGGAAGTCGCCCGCCTGGCTCGGGAAATCGAGCACGCGGCTGACGACGTGATCCGATCGCAATCGCACCTCGATGCGGCTGCCGTCGAACGCCGTCTTCCACTCCGCTGACAACGGAGGCTGCGGCGCGTCGTGATCGAGCCGGAACGAAACCGGAGCTGCCGGCGAGCCATCCCTCGCCGCGGCGGCGCGGGCCGTGAACGTGCCGTCGGCATTCTCGTCGAGCTCGATGCTGCGCCGGCGCATGAACCTGCCCGCAACGCCGTCGACGGCAGTCGCAACCGCGCCGATCCATTGCTCGAACCATTGCCGTGCTTCGGCGAGTATTGCCATCAACCCCTCCTCCGCGGCAGAACTATACTTCGTGGCTCGACATCGTTCTGCCAGGACAACACACGATATGGCTCGGCCTTGTCGCCGAGCGCAATCACCGCTTCAGACGTGGTGCGGTGACCGTTGCGGAACCGGATCGAGATTGCGATCCGGTAGCAAGGGCTCTGCGCGGTCGATGCCGCAGTTTGCGGGTTCGGCGCCTGCGATCCGGAACTGAGGCCGCCGTTTGGCGAGGGAGCAGGCGCGCCGAAGCCGTCCTGCTGCTTCCCCGATGCCTTATCCACGGCAAGAGCGACTTCCGGCGCGGCGATCGCCGGATCGACATCCGGACTGCCGTTGAACACCGTCACGAACGGCAACACACGATCGACGAAGGCTTCGGGAATCCCGGCGACCAGCGCCAGCTCGTTGGCATGGGTGAACAGCCCCTGGCGCGGCGAATAGCCGAGCGCGTTGTAGCGCGCGGCCTCCACATTCTCGCTGCCCGGCGCGGGCCGGGTTCGCCAGCCGACGATCCGGTCGGCGTATTCGCTGGCCGCGTCCTTCCGGGCGCCGAGCACGACAAAGAGGCCGATCAGCATTTCCTTCGACGCGTAGTTCAGGTCAACACGGCCGGCCTCCGACGTGAAGGAGACACCGACGCTGGCGTCGTCCAGCCCGAAATGAAACGCCCCGTACTGCGGCCGCGTCTTCTCATCCGTCAGCGTCAGCTGATAGGCAGTGAGTTCGAGCCCGGCCGACACCAGCGCCTCGGTCTGCAGCGACAAGTCGCTGGCCGCCAACGCGCGCGCCGACGCGGCAAGATAGGCCGAGAAGATGATCGCCAGCGACGACAGCGCCAGCAGAATCCAGAGCACCGCAACGATGACGAAGCCGCGATTGGCCGGCGATCGGCCGAGATTGCGAGACGCCGCCATCACGTCTTCCCCTGATCGGTGGCACCATCGGAACTTTGCTTGTCGCCGCAATTGCCGTCCGGCTTGGTGCAATCACTCGGAATCTGGACATGGACCGGCGCGATGGTCGAAACCGACAGGACGCGCTGGCTCGCCGCGTCACGCACGGTCAACCGGATCATCGCCGGCAGCTTGTTGGCATCCTTCCATGCACTCTTCCAGGCGCGGTCAGGACCGGCATAGGCGAACGACAGGCGATAGGGTGCGCGCAGCAGCACGACCGGGCTGCCGAGATGCACCTGCTCCGACAGCGACACCCCATCGGCCAGCGGCGTGAAGCGCGCCTGCGAACGAACTGTGACGAACTCGCCGCGATCCCGGGTTTCACCAAGGTGCACCACGTCGAGCCCCGGCCCCGCATTCGGCCCCACCGACGTGCGCACGAACGTGACCGACAATTCCGATCCGTCGAACAGCGGCTTGTGGCTATCGCGGTTGGCGGCAACGAACTCGGCCGCGGCGAGATCGGCACCGATCCGTTCCAGCGCGACCCCGATCAGTTCGCTGCGCTGGATCCGGTCGAGCCCCCGGTTCCAGCTCGGCAGCCATTGCGCCGTGATGCTGGCGAGCGCCGACAGCAACAGCCCCATCAGCGCCAGCGCGACGATGGTCTCGATCAGCGTGAAGCCGCGCTCGCCTCTTCGCTGTGCTGTGCCTGCCGGGGTCATTCCGAAGACCTCGGCATCAGGCGCACGGTGCGAATGTCGGACAATGCACCGCCCGGAGACTTGACGCGAATGCGCACCAGCTCGGGCGCCCAGGGCACGTTGCCCTCGGGCACCGTCCAGTCGCCACCGAGCGGACTGACCTCGATGGTCCAGCGGTAGCCCTCCGCCTGCCCCGTCGACGTGCCCGACTGCAGTTCGGCGCGCGGCGGAATGCCGACCGTCATCAATGTGCGCACCGCCTGCATCAGCGCGACGTGTTGCTCCATGGCCCGGACGCCGCGCGTCTTGACGCCCATGACCGCGCCGATCGCAACGATCGAGACAGCCACCAGCGCCAGCGCCACCAGCACCTCGATGATGGTGAACCCTGCATCAGTGCGGTTAGTTGGCGGCGACGTCGCGAGCAACGATTTCAACCCTTCCGGTGAGCCAGTTGACGCGGACCTCATATCCCGCATCGAGCCGCGTCAGCGCGATGGAGCCGCCGCAGGAACCGCCATTGGCGAAGAAGCGGATGGTCGACAGTGCGGCGCGGCGCTGACAGCTCTGCGGCAGCACCGCATCGAACCGCACGTCATCGGGGATTCGCACCGTCATGCGCGACGCGCCGGAATGGATCACCCGGCTCGCCGCATCGACCAGCGTCGCAACGCTGGTGCTGCGCTCGATGGCGGCATTGCGATCGGCCTTCAGCAGCGTTGCGGTCTGCAACGCATAGGCCTGCAAGCGCGATCGCGAGGTCTGGTGCGGAATGAACGGGAGCAGCACGGCCGCCAGCAGCGCGATGATGGCAAGCACGCACACCATCTCGAGCAGGGTGAAACCGCGCTGCGACGCCTCATTCATGCTCGCCATGCATCCTTATTGTTGGTCGTTGTTGGCGGCTGTCGCCTTTTCAAGCGAGATGTCGGCCGAGGTGCCGCTGCCGCCCTCCTGACCATCGGAGCCATAGGAGACGATGTCATACGGCCCGTGTTCGCCGGGCGAGCGATAGAGATAGGGATGGTTCCAGGGATCGCTCGGAACGTTGCCGCCCTTCAGATAGGGGCCATTCCAGGCGGCGACGCCCGGCGTGCGCCGGACCAGCGCGGCAAGTCCCTCCGCCGTGGACGGGAAGCGCCCGGCGTCGAGGTAGAACAGGTCGAGCGCGCTGGAGAAGCTCTGCAGCTGGATACGCGCGGTCTTGACTTTGGATTCGCTGAGATAGTTGAGCACGCGCGGCCCGATCAGCCCCATGATGAGGCCGATGATCGCGATCACCACCAGCATCTCGACGAGGGTAAAGCCCGCCTGCCCCGAGCGCCTTGGCGGTCGCGGGCGCGCGGGATCGCGTCCCGCTCGCATGGAGAATGTTTCGATGATCGTGTTGCGCGATATCATGACCGATGACCCCTGCTCTAACCGACTAGCTGCGTGACCGAGAGCAACGCCGTCATGACCGATACGATCAGTCCGCCGACGACGGTGCTGATCGTGATGATCGCCAGTGGACCGACGATGCCGACGACACGGTCCAGGCTGCGCTGCAATTTTGCTTCGTAGAATTCCGCGACCCGCCCGGCCAGCACCGGCAGCTGCCCGGTTTCTTCACCGAGCCGCAGCATGCGGACCGCCATCGGCGGCAGGCTGTCCGCCACGGCGAGCGCGTCCGACAATTTTCCGCCATGGCGGACGCGGTCGGCAGCGGCGGTCCAGTTCGCCCCGCTCCCGGTCACCGCCATGATGTCGACGAGGATGCGCAATGCGGCCGTGAGGTTGACGCCGCTGCCGAGCAGGACGCCGAGATTGCGGCAGAACAGGCTGGCGCGATAGAACTGGAAGGCGCTGCTAATGCCCGGCACCCGCGAGATCCCGCTGACCAGCGCGGCACGCACGCGCGCCTGCCGCAGCAGCCACCATGCGAGCGCAATCGTGGCCGCACTGATCAGGCTCGCCGCCGTGGCATTGGCCCGCAGGAAATCCGACACCGCGATGAAGCTGGCGAGCGCCGTATCCGACTTGCCGCCGAAATCGCCCAGCACGGTCGAGAATTGCGGCAGTACGAACAGCAGGAAGAACAGCATCACGCCGGATGCCGCGACCAGCACGAAGGCCGGATATTGCATGGCATCGGTCAGCTTGCGCCGCATCTGCTCGGAGCGTGCGCGCTCGGTCCCCAGCATCTCGAGCACGGAGTCGAGCGTGCCGGAGATTTCCCCCACCCGGACCAGGGCGATGTACATCGGCTGGAACAGGGTCGGATGATCCGCCACCGCATCTGCAAAGCTCTCGCCGGTGAGCAGGGCCGCGCGGATCTTTGCCACCACCGGACGCATCCGGCCGACATCGGCATCGCCGGACAAAAGCTCCAGGGCATCGTCGAGACGCGCGCCGGCCTTGAGCAGCAGCGCGAGATCGCGCGTGAAGGTGGTGACCTCGGCTGCACTCGGCCCGCCGAACAGACTGCCGGCACCGGCGGCGCCGGATGCGCGCTTGTCCTCGGTGGTTTCGATCGGGAGCAGCTTGAGATATTCGATCCGCCGCGCCACCTCGGCCGCCGTCGGAGCCGAGATCGTGCCGTTCACGATCTCGCCGGCCTGGGTCAAAGCGCGGTAGCGATAATTCGGCACGGCGTCACCGCACCGTTGCAACGCGGAGGATCTCGGCGGGCGAGGTCAGTCCGGCGCGGCATTTGGCAACCCCGTCATCGAGCATCGTGGTCATGCCCGCCCGGATCGCCATCGTATCGATCTTCATTCCGTCGCTTCGCTCTCCGATCAGTTCGCGCAGTTCATTGGATAATTCGAGCAGCTCGAACACGCCGAGACGGCCGCGATAACCGGTCGCGCCGCAACGCTCGCAGCCGCATGGCTCGTGAATGATCTCGCCGTCCCGGAATCCGAGCGCGGCGAGCCGGGGATCCTCGGTGAAATCGGCCGTTGCCAGCGGCCGCGCGCTCTTGCAGCGCTCGCACAATTGCCGGACCAGACGCTGCGCGATCACGCCGCGCAGCACCGAACGCAGCAGATAGCCTTCGACCCCGAGGTCGAGCAGGCGCGGTACCGCGGCCGCCGCCGTCTCGGTGTGCAGCGTCGTCAGCACCAGATGCCCGGTCAGCGCCGCATGCACCGCGACATGCGCGGTCTCGGAGTCTCTGATTTCACCGACCATGATGACATCAGGGTCCTGGCGAACGAAGGACCGCAGCGCGGTGGCAAAGGTCAGACCGATCGCCGGCTTGACCTGGGACTGGTTGACGCCGGGGATCTCGTATTCGACCGGATCCTCGATCGTCAGAATCTTGCGGCTGGGTTCATTGAGGATCGAGAGGATCGTCGCCAGCGTCGTGGTCTTGCCGCTGCCGGTCGGCCCCGTAATCACGACCATGCCGTACGGCAGCTTCAGCAGCCGCCGCAGCTTGGCTTCGTCAGACTCGGAGAATCCCAGCTTTTCGACGACCAGCAGGCCGCGATCCTTGGGCAGGATGCGGATGACGGCGGATTCGCCGTGTTGCATCGGCATGATCGCGACGCGGATATCGATGTCGGTGCGCCCGACCCGCAGCCGCGCCGCGCCGTCCTGTGGCAGGCGGCGCTCGGCGATATTGAGGTTGGCGATGATCTTGATGCGCGAGACCACCGCCTGTGGCAGCACCCCCGACAGCGCCGCGACCGGCCGCAGCAGGCCGTCGATGCGCAAGCGCACCATGAGGCCGGCGGAAAACGGCTCGATATGGATGTCGCTGGCGCGCAGCTCGACGGCCTTCTCGATCAGATCGTTGACCGCGCGCACCACCGGCGCACCGCTGGCGAGATCGCGCAGGCTCTCGATGTCGTCCTCACGGGGCAGCGCCGCCGCCGGATCGGCGGTGTCGGCCTCCTCGGCGCTGGAAGAGTTGTTCAGCGCGATGGCGACGTCTTCCGACGATGCCACCTTCACATTGATGCCGGCGCCAAGCACGATCTGCGCCGCCCGCAGCGTCGCTTGGTCAGTCGGGTCGACGACCGCGAGGACAGTGCTCCCATCGGCCGTTCGGCACGGATAGACCATGGTCTCACGCAGGAAGCGCGGCGAGAATGCCCCGACCAGCGGTTCGGCCGAGGTCATCTCCTGGAGCGTCAGGCGGCCGAGCGCGAAGAAGCGCGCGGCCTCGTCGGCGAATTCGGTCGGTGCGAGGCTCGTGACCTCCCACAGCTTCAATTGCCTGGCGTCGGCGCCCTGCCCGCTCCGCTCCGCCGATCCGTCGATCGGCGCCAAATGATTGTTCTGGCGCAGATAATCCACGAACCGAACGGACAGGTCGTTGGCCATTCTCGATATCCCGCCACACTATCCCGGATCAGTCCGTGCCATCCGCCGTCGCGTCGGCCTCCCGGCAATTCTGCGGTTATCGATCCGAAGTGTGACAGCTGTGCGAAGTCACATCGTTCGCCTGGCTCAAGAAACCTTGACGTGGCATCGCGGACACGGCGGCGCGCCGGCTGCGCAGACTTGGTGCGATGCGATGGTCAGGTCGCGAACGACAATCATGTAACCAATTTATTTCTGTCATGTTCGATCGCTAAGAGTCCCATCGGGGTAGGACCGATCGTCGCACGCCGTCGAAATTTCAGTTAGTCAGAGCGAAGGGCCTTCATGCAACGCGTAGGCACAGTGGGCCGCTGCCCGACGATCCGTGGCGGCCTGGCAGCCATTTTTGCCCTGACGTCGCTGGGGTTGCTGGCGTCCTGCAATTCCGCGACGGTCGGCGAGAGCGTGGACGCGTCCCAGGTCGACGTCACCGACAAGGTGCGATCGCTCGATCTCTTGCCGCGCCAGCCGCAACCGGTGAGCGGGCTGGCGGCAGCGGGCGGCGGCCAGGGCGGCAGCGTCCGCGCGGCGATGTATGAGGGAAGCGAAGTAACCGGGGTCGCCGACGCGCGGCCGCAGCCGGCCTCGAACGGCAATGGTTTCGATCTGAATTTCGAGAGCACGCCGGTTGCGACCGTCGCCAAGGTCGTGCTCGGCGACATCCTGCATGTCGGATACACCATCGACCCGCGGGTCCAGGGCACGGTGAGCCTGGTGTCGGTCCGCCCGGTGCCGAAATCCGACATGGTCTTCGTGCTTGAAAACGCGCTTCGCCTGAGCGGCGTGGTGCTGCTGAAGGATACCGCGGGCTATCGCCTGACGCCGCTCGGCGACGCCGTCGGCGGCGGCCGCGTCGATGCCGCGGCGGCCAATCCCGAACCCGGATTCGGCATCTCGGTGGTCCCCCTGCAATATGTGTCGGCGCAGACCCTGCTGAAGCTGACCGACAGCTTCGCCACCAGGGCGGGCTCGATCCGCGCCGACACGACGCGCAATCTGCTCCTGATCCAGGGCACCGGCGCCGAGCGCCGCACCGCCGTCGACACCGTGCTCAGCTTCGACGTCGACTGGATGCGCGGCCAATCGGTCGGCATCTTCCCGATCTCGAGCGGCTCGCCCGCGCCCGTCATCGCCGAGCTGGAGAAGATCGTCGATTCCGGCGAGAACGGCCTCAGCCAGAACGTCATCAAGTTCATGCCGATCGCACGCCTCAATGCGGTGCTGGTGGTGACCAAGAAGCCGGACATGCTGCACACGGCGGCGACCTGGATCAAGCGCCTCGACCGCAACGACACCGCGCGCACCTCGGTCCATGTCTACCGCGTCAAATACGGCGACGCGCGCCAGATCGCGCGGGTTCTGACCGACATGTTCCTCGGCGGATCGTCCGGCAATCTGCTCGACAGCGCCGACAGCCAGCTCGCGCCCGGCTCCGGCACCTCGTCGACGTCGAGCGTCGCCGATCGTCTGTCGGCAAACAGCAACTCGGGCTCGAACTCGGGCAGCTTTGCCTCGCGCGGCACGTCAGGGACAGGCGCAGCGGGCCAGGGCCTCGGCCAGGGATTTGGCGCGGGCGGGCAAGCGAACAATCCCAATCAGGGCCAGGGCAACAATGCCGCGCTGGATAGCGGACGCGGCGCTGGCTCCGGCTCAGGCAACGGCCAGCCCGTCATGCAGGACGTGCGGATCACGCCCGATGTCGTGAACAACAATCTGCTGATCTATGCCGACCAGGCCAACTACCGCATCATCGAGGCGACGCTGCAGCAGATCGACGAGCCGCAGCTCCAGGTCGCGATCGATGCGACGATCGCCGAGGTCACGCTCAACAACACTTTGTCCTATGGCGTGCAGACCTATCTCACCAGCAGGAACCTCGGCCTGAAGCCGAACATGGGCTCGTTCACCGGCACCCAGGCCACCACGGCGCCCGCGACCACCACGGACGCGACCACCGGGGTCGCCTCCGTCGCAGGCTCGGTCACCAATGCCTTCATCAACCGCGCCTTCCCGGGCTTCAACTTCCTGATCGGATCCGAGACGCAGCCGAGCCTGATCCTGGATGCGCTGCATGCCGTGACCAGCGTCAAGGTGCTCTCCAATCCGTCGCTGGTCGTGATCAACAACCAGGTCGCGACCTTGCAGGTCGGCGACGTCGTCCCGGTGTCGACCGGCAGCGCGACGGTGCTGACCGGGAGCAACACGGTGGTCAACACCATCGACTATCGCAACACCGGCATCATCCTGCGGGTTTCGCCGCGCGTCAGTGTGAACGGCACCGTGCGGCTCGATGTCGAGCAGGAGATCAGCAACGTTCCGCAGACCAGCGCGAACAGCCTGACCCCGACGGTGTCGGAACGGAGGGTCAAGAGCCAGATCGCGGTCGCCAACGGCCAGACCGTGCTGCTGGCGGGTCTGATCAGCGAACAGCAGAGCGGCAATCGCAATGCGCTTCCCGTGCTTGACCAGATTCCCGGCCTCGGTGATGCCTTCGGGCATCAGAGCAACGCGACGCAACGCACCGAGCTGATCATCTTCATCCGCCCGCAGATCATCCGCAACGGTTCCGACGCCCAGATCGTGGCCGAGGAGCTGCGATCGAAATTGCGCGGCAGCATCGCCACGACGACGACCAATGCGCCGATCACCACCAGCTTCCATTGAGCGGGGCGACACGATGCTCCTCACGCGCGCGCTTCGGACAAACCTTTGCGCTTCGCTTGCGGTCATGGCCTGGGCGATGACCACATCGGTCGCGAGCGCCGATAGCCTTGCGCGCGGAACGGCCGCCTTCCATCGCGGCGACTATGTCAGGGCATTTCACGAGCTCTCGCCCGCCGCCGATCGCGGCAACGCAAGAGCCCTCGGCATGCTCGGCTTCATGTATGAGCACGGCTTCGGCGTACCGCAGGCCTACGCGGCCGCCGCCGATCTCTACTATCGCGGCGCCATGCAGGGCGACCCGTTCGCACAAGCCATGCTCGGCCTGAGCTACGACAAGGGCCACGGCGTTCCGACCGATTTCTTGCTGGCCTACAAATGGCTCAATCTGGCGGCGGCCCGCACCGGCGGGCGACAGCGCGATGCCTATCTCCGCTTCCGCGATGCGGTCGCATCCAAGCTCTCGACCTATGAGATCATGGCCGGCCAGCGGTTTGCATTGGAATGGGTCCCCGACCGGCAGGCACCGGATGTGCATCTGACGGTCAAGTAATCGCCGGCCGTATAAGCCTCATGGGGTGCGCGCAAGGCGCTGGCGATTCCGGGAAAGCGACCTTTGCATCGCGCGATCGCTTTCCCGAGCCACGGTCCTGCATCCTCGCGCGTCACCTGCCTGACGAGGCCGTCGTATCGCCGAGCCCGATGACCTGGAAGGCGCTGTTCTCGTTGTAGCTCTGTTTTTCGCGCGGCTTGCGCTGCTGCTCCGGCTGCTCTTGGGGCGGAGATCCGTCACCGCCGCCATAGCCGAGCACTTCGACGATCACGACCGACGGCTGGTCATTGTTCTTTGGCGGTGGCGCCGCGGCCTGCTGGCTGGCGCCGGCCGTGTTTGACGCTGATGTCAGCGCCCCGACCGGCGGCCCCTGAACCGTCGGAATGCCGGTCGAGGTGCCCTGCACCTGGATGTTGGCGGCGTTGACCACCTGCAGCGCGGCGAGGTTGACGTTGCCTGAGACACGGATGCCGGCTTCGCCCGCATCGATGGTGCCGAGCGGCGCGATCAGGTCGACGTCGCTCGGCGGAGTGCCGGGGATGGTCGCGAGCGTCGCGATGCCGGCACCACTGGCCGGTGCCGCCGGCGACAGTGCGATATTGCCATACGCGTCATAGGTGCGCAGCGGCGGCGTATAGATCACCGTCGTCTTCGAGCCGCGGCCGGCGTTGATGTCGCCGGTCGCCGACCACACCAGCACATTGCCGCCGAACGTGGTCATGATGCGGCTCTGGCCGAGCAGCACGCTGCCGAGCGAATACACATCGATATTGCTGTTCTGGCCTTGCGTGATCAGGCCAGCACCAGGACCTGGCGTCACGCCCTCGACCCCGATGATGGTCTGCCCGCCCGGATTGAGGATCTGAATGTCGCCGCCATACTGGGTGTTGATCCCGGCATCGCTGACCACCGGGACGGTGACGCCGTTGACGGTGGTGGAGCCCGTGACGCTGCTGAACATCGTGATCTTGCCGGAATAGGTCAGCGGATTGCCTTGCGCATCCTGATCCGGGAACAGCGTGGCGATCGCATCGCGCCCACGCAGATAGCTACCGTAGCGGCGGCTGGCCTTGTCGTTGTATTCGCGACCGCCGAGCGTGAGCTCCTTGTAGTAGATGTCGCGGACGAACACGCCCTGCTGCTCCACGGGCAGCGACAGGAAGAACGCCAACGCGTCGTCCTTCGTGCCGGTGAAGATGTAGGACTGGCCCTTGTAGATATAGTTCTGACCGGACGAGAAGCGCTTATGCAGCCAATCGTATAATTCGTCGGCGTAGGCCTTGGCGACCTTGCCGCTGCCGGCGAGCGGCGTGCCGTCGCCGGGAAGCTGGTTCGCTGCGTTGAAATACAGCTTGGCGAAATCGGTGTAATCAGGACCGCTGGCGCCGACACCGGCGATCGTGACGATGCCGGCACCGCCCGTGGTGTTGGACTGATTGACGATATCGCGCACGCTGAGCAGAGAGCCGTAGTAGCCCTGATACAGGTTGCGGCCAGCCTGTAGCTGAAGCAGGCCAGGACCGAGAACAGCGACGGATTGATAGAAGATGTCGCGGCCGGCCTGCATCAGCGAGATGTCGTTCGGCCCGTTGTTCAGGAACACACTGGGCACGGGACCGGTGCCGACGATATCGCGGCCGGCAACGACCTCGAACGGCTTGGCCGCGATATACCAGGTGCTGTGGGTCGGATAGAAATACGCGCCACCACTCGGGCTCTCCGGCTGAGCCTGGCCGAGGGTGAGATCGACAATGTCGACGCCGGCGTAGACCAGGGCCGGCCGGTTATCACCTGCATGCAGGTTGGAGATGGGCGTGTCCTCGCCGAAGGCGATTGGACTGATGGGATTGATGCGATTGGCGGCGTTCGCCCACGCATTGGAGCTGCCGGCGCCGCCGGTGCCAGTGGCAAAGACAGGATTGAACGGCGTCGCCAGCGTGCTCATGTCCGCGCCTGACATCGCCACGACCTGGCTCGTCCCGTAGACCGAGCCGGCCGCCAACAATTCGAGTTGGCCGAGCGGCGACGACGTCAGCTCGATTGTCGGCACTCCGCCGCCGGCCCCAGGCTCCGTAAAGCGGATATCACCGTTGGCGGCCGCGACGATCAGCGTTCCCGGAAAGAAAGCCGTGCCGCTGAAGGAAACTCCGCTCAATACGGCCGCATCACCACCCGCCGCGTAGAGATTGATCGCGGTCGCCGGCGTCCACAATGTGAAGTTCGATTGCCCGCGGCTGTGGAGTGTCGTGGTGCCGTCGGCATTGCGCACCGTATACGCAATGCCGTTCAGATCGACCGGCGACGCCATGCCGGCGTCCCCCGCGCCGCCGAGCACGAGGTCGCCGCGCGTAACGATGCTGACGCTGCCATCGCCCGGCATGACGAGCGGCCCCGGCGTCTTGAGCGAGCGCTTGAAGACGTTGGGATCAACGGCGCGCGGATCGTACGAAACCAGATAGGAGCCCCAGGTGTTCGGGGCCAGCGCGCCGACCGACCCGGCACTGACGGTGGTGTCGCCGCGCAGGTTGGTGATCGAGCCGAAATAGTCCGGCACCTGACCCTGACCGTAAGGCGTCGTCGGCACCACCGGATTGAGTCCGCCGCCAATCTTCACGACCAGATTGCCGCCACCGGTCTCTACCAACGTGCCATTCGGCAGAATACGGCCGGTCGAGGCGACCGCCAGGTCGAGGCCGGTCGAGCTATTGCCCGTCACGCCGGCATTGCCGCCCGCGATCACGATGAGATTGCCGCCGCCGAGCGTGCCAATCCCCTGAAAGCCGATCAGCTGTTGGCCGTTATCATAAGGGTTGGTCTTCGCAAGCGAGCCGAAATTGATCCACCAGGCAGCCGGATCGGCGGAGGCGCCACCGCCTTGCAGCCGGAGCCAGTTGGCGGTGAGATTGGAGTCGGCGAACCGGATGTTGTTGTCCGCGATCTGGATGTTACCGGTGATATCCCGTTGCGCGGTGAGCAGGAGGTCGCCGCCATGCTCGGGGTACCAGGCGTGCGAGTTGCCGCTGCTGGTGACACCGACGAGGTCGTAGGGATTGCTGCCGTCGGCCGCCAGGATCGGCGCCGCCTGGGTGCCGGCCGTATAGACGCCATATGGCGTGGCCTCGCTGAAGCTGCCGCCGGCCAGCAGGTCGAGACTGCCGGTGCCGGTGCGCAGCACGCTGAAGAACGTGCCGTTGCGCGACGAATTGTAGGCTGGATCGCTCAGCGTCAGGTTGCCGCTCCCGTTGAGCGCCTGGGTCGTTTGCAACGTGCGCTGGTCGGCGGCGGCGAGATCGGCACCCGCGACGAGGCGGATCGATGCGGACAGCGAACCCGGCGCCAGCATCTGGGCTCCGGCCGCGGTGCCCGCCGCCGCAGGAATTGCAGGGGTCGCCACAACCGCAACGGTCGGCATGCTGCCGGGCTCAAACGCGAACCCATAGCTGTTACTGGCACTCAGTATCGTACCGGCAGGAATCGTATCCCCGGGGTTGTAGGAGTTGTTGTTGGTATCGACCAGTGGGCCCCAGAAGTTGTTGATCCACCAGTTGTAGAAGTCGTCGTTCGGAACCGTCCAATTGCTCACGACGTAGACGTCGGTCTGACCGTCGTACCAATAGGTGTAGCCGCTGAATGAGCGCTGGGTGAAGTACGGGCTGTTGGTGGCGTCGAAGATCCTGATGCTCGCCGGCGCTCCCGGTGATGATTTGAATCCGTCCGAGATACTTCCCTTGACAGTCACACTGCCGCCGGCGCGGATCACGAGCGCCATCGGTTCGCCGGCGCCGTAGCGTGCGGAGGTCGCGTCGCGATTGGCGTTCGGCCCGTAGCGGTAGCCGGCAAGATCGATATCACCCGACGTCGACAGATCGCCGCTCGAGGTGATCTGGACGCCCGGCCGCAGATGGTAGGTGCTGCCGTACGCGGAAAGACCCGCGACGCGCGCCGCCAAACCCGCATTGCCCAACGCGGCGTTGATGAACGCTGTGCTCGCGACGTCGTAGCCGTCGAGCGTCGCCTGGTTGATGGTGCTGCCGCCCGGTAGGTCATAGGTCCAGAACGCGTTGAGCGCGATGCTGTAGGCACCTTTGATGTTGACCGGACCTCCTGCGTTGATCGCGATATCGCCCGAGGTCTCGGCTGTCCGCTGGGCGTTCAGCACCACGTCGCCATAGGCGACGCCGTTCGGGGTGGTGAGATTCATGGTCGCGCCTGATGCCAGCGTGAGCGCGCCGCCTGCCGCGGTCAGCTCGATATGGCCGCGGTTCCTCGCCTCGATCGGTTGGCCGTAGCCGTCGACCTGCAGCACCATGCCGTGAACATCGAGCACGGCGGTCGGCGCCAGCGCGAGCCCATTGCCGGCCGAGAGCCGGATGGTGCCGGGTGCGGCACCGGACGCATCGATGGTGCCGACGACGGTCAGGCTGCCGTTGTCGGTGGCGATCGTGACGTTGCTGGCTTTCACACCGTCGCCGACGACCAGATCGCCGTTCCTGATGTCGAAGGCACGCGCGTCGAAGAAGCCGCCCTGGGTCAGCAGGGCGTTGAGCGCAGCGAAGTCCGAGTTGGACAGTCGGCCGGCGGCGATGCTGAAATCGCCGCTCGCGTAGCCATTTGTCGCCGCCCCGTTGAGCACGCCGCCGAGCGTGACCGGCCCATTCGCCGCCGCGATGCTGATCGAGCCGGCACCGGCGTTGGTCGCGGAGACATCGATGACGGAGCCGGCAAGTTGCGTCAGGCTGCCCTGTGCGCTGTTGAAGATCGCGGTGCCGCCGAACCCGTAGACGGTCGCCGCCTGGATCGTGGACGGCCGACCACCGAGGTCGATCCGGCTTGCGCCGCCGAGTGCGATATCGCCCGTCGCGTTGACGACCAGCTTGCCGCTCGGCAGCAGGATCGTGCTGTCGATCCCGACGCTGCCGCCGGTCAGGTCGATCTCGGCGCCGGCCACGGTAGACCCGGCCGCGCTTGGCGCGATGCCCGCGGGCGCAACGACGTTGAGCGCACCGCCGGCGGAGTAGGCCATGATCGACTTCTGCGCACCGGTGAGCAGCGGCGTCGTCAGCGTCAAATTGCCGCCGCTGCCGCTCTGGCCGAATACGGCGGCAGGATCCGAACTCGGTGACTGGTAGACGAACAGCTTGCTGTTGCCAGCCGAGATGATCCTTGAGTTGCCGGTGATGTTGACGTTGCTGAAGCCGTAGATCACGCGGCTTGCCGTCGAGGTGTCGAGCGAGGCGAACCGGCCGAAGTCGATCTCATTGGCGACGAGATTGAGGGTACCGATTCCGGTTCCTGGCCCGCCTGCGGCGATGGCCGGCGGCGTCGCACCGCTCAGGCCATTCCACGTGATCTTGTCGGCGGCGATGGTCGAGCTGTCGCCGGCGCCGCCGTAGCCATAGATCGCCGAGGTGTTCAGCACCAGGTTGACACCGCTGCCGGTGGCGTCGAGGCCGGCGTTTCCGAACAGGTTGATCGAATTCGCCGCGGCAAGCGTGATGGTCTTCAACGCCGGCGCATTGTGCAGGGGATCACCGTTGACCAACGTGTTGAACAGCGTCTGATCGAACATCAATCCGGCGGGTGCGCCGGCCGCGGCCACGGTCGCGGCGTCGCCGATATTGATGGTGCCGACCGCGAGCGCGATGTTGCTCGACCCGAAATGGGCGGTCGGATCGATCGCGGAAGCGCCCTTGGTCACGAACGCCAGCGTCCCTTCGGAATAGAGCGACGAGCCGGCGCCGATAGTAATCGAACCGTTGCCGACATTCGATGGCAGGAAGTTGATGTCACCATTGGACAGCGCCAGCACAGTGAACTGGCTGACCGCATAGCTCATGCCGGTCGACACGGAATCGAACGGGACTGCGCCCTGTCCGACGGTGTTGAGCGTCACGTTGTTACCGACGCTGATATTGTTGCCGATAAAGAACATCTCCCCGGCGGAGAGGGAGACGCCATCGCGGATGAACAGATCATGACCGTAGGGTTGACTAAGGAACAGCGTGCCATTCGAGGTAATGACAGTTCCGTTGACCAGGAGGCGCGGCGCTTTGAGCGCATTGAGATCGGCGGCGCCGACCGAGGGACTGGAGAATCCTTGGGTCGGCGCGTCCGCATAAACCTCGCCGACATTCAGCAGCGCCACCTGACCGGCATTACCGCCCTGCGTACCTTGAAACAGCGCGGTGCCGTCGAATGTGAGCGCTGGTCCAATCGGGGTGGCGTTCGGCATCTCGAATATGATCTCGAGCGTCTTGCCGTCGCTCGGCAGCAGCGGACGCACGCCGCCGAACTGCGCCACGTTGGCAAGCAGGAAATCGCTGTAGCTCTGCTCGTTGAACTGCGAGTATTTGCGAACCGAGGTGCCTGCGGTGATCAGCGCGGTCACCGGCAGGCTACCCTTGATCGCGGTGTTGGCGATGCCGGTGGTGACTGTAGCTGCGTAGGTGCCGTTGCCGATTGTGATCGGGCTGCCGACCGGTGTCGTGGTGCTGCCGCCAAGCTCCACGCGGTACGCGCCGGGCAGCAGTGCGTAGTTGGACGGCAGCAGCGTGTACGTTCCCGCCGGCAGTCCCGGGACACCGGACGGAATTGTGACCTGTTGACCAATCGCGGGATCGCCGGCGCCATTTTCGGGCGCGATCGGCGCATAGCCTGAACTGTAGCCAGGGAGGATCGCATAGACCTTGTCGCTCGCCTTGCTGACTAGCGTCGCGGGGTTGGCGTTGACGAGCGGCGTGTTGATCACGTTGACCGAGCCGCCGCGTCCGGAGACGAAACCCGCGCCGGCGAGCGTGCCGCCCCCCGACATATCCAGGATCGCGCCGCTCGCGACGTTGATCGACTGGCCATCCAGGATGATGCCGGATTGCGGCCCGTTGTTGTTGAAGTTGGTGAGGCCGATCGTACGGATGCTGGTGCCGTTATACGTGTAGGTGACGCCGTCGATCGTACCGCCGTAGGGGATGGTCAGGCCAGCCATCGAAACGGAAGTCAGGCTGCCGGGCAGCAGGTCGACGTGCGGCGTGTACACTGGCCAGCTCAGGCCGAAGGTCAAAAGACCGAACGGCGCGCGGACGATGCCGCCCTGCTCGATCACCGGCGCCTGGAACGCGAGCTGGCCGAACACGGAGAGCGGAGCGTCCGGAATGGCATCGGTGGTGCGTCCGATCGTGAGCGTCGTCGTCGGATCGGAATTTCCACTGCCTGCGATGACGGTGGCAACGGCATTGGTCGCGGGATAGATCTGCGCGGCAAGGAGATCGAGATTGCCGCTGGTGGACAGCTGGGTCGCGACAACCCCCGGCATCGACAGGAAGCGGATGTCGCCCTGGCTGACGAGCTTCGTCGTCAGGAACCCCGGCGCGTACATGTGGTTCGGCGAACGCGCCGAGAAGCCGATGAGGCCCTGGATGTCGATCTGGTTTGCGTCGGCCTCGAACGTGGCCGTGGTCGGCAAGGCCGCACCGCCGGGATTGCGGATGCTGCCGCTGATGGTCCCGTCGGGGACAACGGCCGTCGCTTCACGAAACAGGATGTAGGGAGCTGACACCCTCACGTTACCAGTCGTGGCCGGCATCGAAGGATCGACCGGTCCAGTCACCGGAGCTCCCGACGCGAACGCCGCCGCCGTCAGCGTCAGGCTACGCCCCAGCGCCAGCGACACATTGCCGGAGAACGCCATGTAGTCGCCGGACGTCAGCGTCAGGCTGTCGAACCCGCCGGCCTTGACCATGTCGGCGCTCACGGTGGCTTGGCCAAACGTCAGATGCGACGCGGCCGTGCCCGGGGCGATATCCTCCGGCAGCGAGGAAGCCGGACGCGCCTGCACCACGGTCATCAGGCTCGGAACGATCACATTGGCCGGTGCCACCCCTTTGGGGAAGGAATTCCCGTCGAAGTTCGGCGTAGTGAGCGCGATCGACAGGCTGCCGCCGGAGGCGCCGGCTCCGCCGGAGAAGGCGTGGATATCGCCGTCGAGATAGAGACCGCTCTGCGATGACAGCGTAATGGAGCCGCCATTCGTTGTGACGATCTGTGGGCGGCTTGACAAAGCCGTACCGCCCGCCGCGAGATCGATCGCGACCTGGGTGCCATCTGCATTGAGCTCGGCGCCCGGACGCACGATCACGAAGGCACCACCACCATTGATGGTGATGGAGCCGCCGTCCGTCGCCTTCCCGAATGGATGTCCTGATATATCGGACGCCTGATAGGCCAGGCCCGAGACATCGAGTTTGGCAGCGGCATCGACCCAGATCGAAATGCCGCGGCCGTTGCCGCTCAGGTCGAAGTTGAAGCCTGCTCGAACCGGCGAACCGTAGGCATCATTGACCAAATTGATGCTGCCGCCATGCGCGGTCAGATTGCCGAACACGCTGATCTGACCGAAGGCATCGAGCGTGATGCTCTGGCCTGGATCGACGCTAACCGAGGCGCCGTCGCCAACCACGATCGCGCCGCCAGTGCTGGGCTTGATGAGCGAACGCAGCGTGAGGCTCGCACCGCCGCGCTGGGTTACCGCGGCCTTGCGCGGATCCCCGGTGAACAGCGGCGGGGTCCACAGCTCCAACGCCGACGACGGATCGGTGCGGGCCGGTGCCGCATAACTGCTAGCTGTGAACCGGTAGACCGGCATCGCGGCCGCAAGCACAGTGTTGTTGGCCACCACAACACCCAGCCCGCCATTGATGTCGTAATTGGAGAAGCCGGCGGTGAAGAACGCAGGATTGAGCGATGGCGCGGGCTCGACGGCGACGGTTTGCGGTATCACCCCGCCGACCGGAATAGTGCTGCCGACCGGGTAAGTCATCGGCGTTGATTGAACCGACCCAGCTGCGTAGGTGATCTGGTAGGGCAGGACCGGAAGGCCGTTGGGAAAAACGCTTGAAGGAATGACCGTGCCGGCCGGAATGACGTCGCCGGTGGCTCCGCCGAGACTAAAGCCGGAGATGATCGACCCCGCTGGCAACACGGATCCGGTGCTCCAATACTGCGTGTTGCCGTTCACCCGTGTCTGCACCGTGATCCCGGTTGGAACGGGCCAGTCCGCGCCAGTTGGCACACTGGGCACACCCGCGTTCCGGATATCGACCGGGGTCGGCACGTCATAGACCAATGAGGTGAAGGTGAGCGTTAGCGGCACCGGCAACGGCTGCCCCGCCGGGATGGTGAGCGGTTGGGCGAACTTCAATGCGACCGGCGCAGGCGTGCCTGCGGGCAGCACACCTCCGGCAAGTTCAGCGCTGTCGCCGATCAGGATGTTGCCTGGCGTCGAGATCGTCAGCGTGCCGCCGCCAGTGACGCCCCAGGCGCGGATCGCACCATCGAGAACCAGATTTCCATCGCCCGGCGTTCCCGCATCCTGCTGGGTGTGCCCCGCGAGAATCGTGACGTTGCCGCCTTTGCCGCCTTGCGTCTTGCCGTTGATGAGGACGGCGCCGCCGGAGGACACGTCGACCGTGCTGCCGGCAGCGAGCTTAACGTCCTGAGTCGAATCGAAGGTGACGTTGCCGCCGTCGAGGAAACCGAGGCCCGACACGCTGTTCGGATTGGTCTGCGCGTTGACCCACAGGCCGCGCGTATCGATGACGGCGCCGGGCTCCAGCGTCAGCGCCGCGCCTCCAGCCGAATTCGTCAGCGAAAACGTGCCGGTTGCCGAGTTGAGAATGTTGCTGACGGTGACGGTGCCGGAGCGCGCGGTGATGCCGGCCGCGATATCGACGGTCGGAGCGATCAGCTTGACCTGCGCGCCAGATGACAATTGCAGCGGCGCATCGATGGAGATCTTGTTGGCCGTGTTGATGTTGAGGCCACCGAGGCCGAAGCTGTTGAGCGCCGGCGCATCGAACCAGGCCGTATTGACGCGACCGGCCGGCAGCGCGGAAGTCAGGTCGAGACCGCCAGTGACCGGCGCAACGTTGCCGAACGACACATCGGTGTTGTAGGCGTTGGCGAGGCCATAGCCATTGTACTGCCCGAGCGCCAGCGTGCCGGCGAGCGGCACGGTGTTCTGCGTCAGCTTGTAGCCGTCGGTGACACCAGTCGGGCGCTTGGCGATCTGGTTTTCGCCGTCGATCACATTGGCGAGGATCGTGCCCTCGAACACAGAGGTCGGGGTCGCGAGAACGAGACTGCCAGCGTCGCGGCCCACGGTGTAGCCGTTCTCCCAGCGCGAGCTGCCTCTGCCGAACGGGCTGAGATAGACCTCGATAACGTTCCAGTGCGCGTGATTGACGATGAAGCCGTTCGCCACCGCGACATAGGTCAAATTGGCCGGGGCATCGTCGGCATTGTAGATGCGGCCGTCATTGCCGAGCAGCAGCGTCTGCCGCACATAGCCGCTCTGATACTGCACCGCTCCGCCGGAGATATTGAAGATCGCGCCGCGCTGCGCCACCACCTCCGGCGCTGACAGCGTGATGGTGCCGCCCACCGCAGTCCATTCGCCGATCTTGTGGCCGGTGTTGTTGAGATAGCCGGAGACCTCGAGCAACCCGCCCGCGGTGTAGTAGCGGTCCGTCGCATAGCCGCCGGTGCCGGCCGGCACCAGGGTCAGATCGCGGGCGTCGATCCACAGATTGCTGTTGATGAGCGTGCCGTTGTCGCGGTTCTGCGGGCTGTCGCGCAGCTCATTGCCCTGGACATTGACCTTGATCGAGTTGGCGGACACCGGCAGCACGGTGCCGGTGGTGCCGGAGACGTCGATCACCGATCCGCTTTCGGCGAACACGCGCTTGCCGGCGGAGGCCGTCACCTGGCCGCCCTGCGCCATGGTCAGCGAGCCGTTCCTGAAATCGATCGTGCCGCCGGTGACGATCTCGATGCGCGACTGATCGGGCCGATCGGACAGCGTCGAGAGATTGTCGAACTGGCCGGTCGCCAGCAGGTTCGGCTTGGCCGAGGCGATCAGGGCATCGCGCTGCGAATTGAGCGCGGTCACGCTCGGATCGATGCCGGAGACCAGCGCGGCCGCCGCATCGGTCTCCGGCAGGATCAGGCTGATGCCGTTATTGGTCAGCGTGACGCTGCCGGTCGCGTCGGACGCCGAATTGAGCAGATGGATGGCGCCGCGCTGATTGACCGAGGTGGTGGAGACCAGGATGCCATCCTGGGTGACGGCATGGCCGGCGAGCGTGATATCGCCCTGCTGGGCGAGGACGAGACCCGTGTTGCTGACGGTCCCGCTGCCGCTCCCGCGATAGAGCACCGGCGCGATCTCGTTGCCGCGCGTGGTCGAGTTCTGGTTGGTGTTGGTGCCATAGCCGGCGCGCAGGATGAAATCGTCGCCGGCCGCGAACTGGGTCTGCCCCTTCGGCGTGGTGATGGCGCCAGCATTGTCGACCTCGGTGCCCATCAGCAGCACGAAGCCGCCGCCCGTCGTGACCGAGGACGGCGCATTGGTGGTGATCAGCGCGCCGCTCTCGACCACGATCTTGCCGCCGGCACCGGTGAAGCTCGGCAGATAATTGGTGCCGCTCTGGGTCGAATAGAGACCGCTGGCGCGGAACTGGCTGTCGGCGATATTGGCGCTGGACGCGATCAGCGAGCCGACATTGATCTGGCTCGCGCCGCCGAAGATGATGCCGTTCTGGTTGATCACCAGCACCTGCCCCGGCGCGGTGATGCGGCCGAGGATCTGGCTCGGTCCGGCATTGCCGACCACGCGATTGAGCGCGGTCCAGTTGCTGGCCTGCTGGCTGAAATTGAGCGTGGTCTGGCTGCCGACGTTTAAACTCTGCCAGTTGAGGATCGCCTGCGGCGCGGTCTGATTGACGGTGACCGTGGTCTGGCCACCGCTTGCGGCCTGGCTCGGCAGGGCTGCACCTTGCCAAAGGCTCGAACCGGGCACGGCGCCCGGCGCAACCTGAAGGCCGCCCGGCGCGAGGCCGTTCGGCACCGCCACCTGCGGCAACGTGGCCGATCGCTGCGAGGCTGCAGCTGCGCTACGCGCAGCGGACTGCGCAGCCTGCAACGCCTGGATGGCCTGGGTCGCCCGCATCAGCGCGCCCTGGCTTTGCCTCGCGACATCAGTGGCCTGCTGGGCTGCGGCAGCTGCGGCATCGCTGGCGATCGCCGGAGCCGAGTTCGTCGTCGCGAAATTGCCGAATGGACGCGCGGATGCGCCCTCAAGCCCGGTCAGCAGCAGCGCCAGCGTGCTTGTTCCCGCGAGCAGCATGGAGTGGGATGCCAATCCGATCCGCTGCCGCGAAGAAGGCGGCACGACCCGACGCGGATCGAGGCGAGGACGGCGGGCAACGCGCTGACGAGACTGCATAGGATGTTCCCCGGGAACAACGGACGGAAAGATGCGCGGATCGGATCTGCGCAGATGCTCGTCACACGGCTTGACCGTATGCCAGGCTTCTCGTCTCCAAGGACGCCATTTGATCGGCGGGACCGAACGACAAAATCGCGGGCTGCATCACAATTCCTGCGCAGACATGATGCGCGCTTGCACGGCCGCTCAACATCAGCTCAGCAGCACGATGCCGCCGGGCAGATGTCGCGCCTTCGCGCCGAAGATCTGCTGGAACATGGTCAGGATGCCATCAACATTGTCGATCCGGAACCGGCCGTTGACGAGACGGCGTTCCAATTCCGCGTTCGTCACCATGACCTTGCCCGAACGGTAACGATTGATCTCCGTCACGACGTTGCCGAGCGGAGCGTCATGAAAGATCAGCATTCCGTCGCGCCAGGCTGTCACCTCGGCGGGATCGACCGACATGGGCGCCGCGAGACCAAGCGCTGCATAGCTGACCTGTTGTCCCGCGCGCAGCGCCGCGACGGAACTGTGACGGGTGACCCGGACCTCGCCATCGAGGCACGTCACGCAGGTGCTGCGCGGCTCATGGCGGACGTTGAACTGCGCCTGACGTGCACTCATCTCGCCGTCGCCGGCAACCACGCGCACCTCGCGGCTCGCCGAAGCAGCGGCGAACACGGCTTCGCCGGTCAGGATCTCGATGCGATCCTGGCTGCTGTCGCCTGAGTGAACATTGACGCTGGTTCCGGTGTTCAGCGTCACCTTGACGACGCCATCGATCGTGAGCTTGCGCTGCTCGCCGGCGGCGGTGCGATAGTCCGCCATCACGTCCTGCAGCGACGGCCACAGCTGCATCGGTGGTGACACCACGAGATAGGCGGCGGCCGACGTCGCCAGCGCGCCTCCAAGCATCGCCCGCCGCGTCATCCGCGACTGCCGCCGGACGTCGGCCAGCATGGAATCGCTGCGCCGCTTCAACAGGTTGGCGCCGGCCGGGCCGAGCTGATCCCAGAGCAGGCTGGCCTGCGCCAGCGCCTCCGAATGGGCGCTGCTCTGGCTTCCCCAATGCCTGACTTCCTCGATGTCCCGCCGGGTGGCCCGACCCGAACCAAGCCGCTGGACGCGCGCAAGCGCCTCGCTCTCGATCGCGGTCAGCTCCTCCGACGGTTCGTCGCTGCGTGTCATCGATCGGGCGTTTCTCTTGGCAGCACGTCCATCCAAATACGCAACACTCTGACGCTCTCCTATCAGGACGTTTCCCGCGGCGCCGGACCGAAACGCCTTGTGACCTTTTTATTAAACCGCTTGGCGCAGTGCTCGAGCGCGGCTTTCAGCTCAAGCTCCACCAAGCGCTGCGAAACCCCGAGGCGCGCGGCGATTTCCCGGAGTGGCGTGCCTTCCAGGCGGGATGCGAGCAGGATCGTCCGGCGGCGCGGCGTGAGCTCCTCAAGCACCTGCTCCAGATGCGCAATCTGCTCCCGCGATTCGACCTCGCGTTCCGGCCCGGGCGCCGCGTCGGCGATCTCGAGCATCGGCTGCACCTCGAACCGTTTGATGCGGCGCGTCTCCTGGCGCTCCCGGCTGATCGCAAGATTGAGCGCGCTGCGCAGCAGATAGCCGATCGGGCTGTCCACCACGCCCGGGCCGTTCTTGTCGCGAAGGTGCAGCCACGTCTCGTGAAGGGTCTCGCGGGCTCTTTCGTCGCCGAGACGCCGCGCGAGGCGGCGTCGAAGCTCGTCGTAGCGCTCGACGAGCACCTGCCGAAGCGTGGTCGAAGTGGTTTCCGTCATCGCGCGACCAGTCCCGGGCGCCTCGGGTCACGCGCGGCACAGTCGCCGGTCTCGGAAGGCGGCCGCGGCGAAACCGCCATCATGACGGGCTGCGGCATATCCGGCGGCGGCGGTCGGCCGATGACGACAGCACGCAACAGGGCGGCGATCGCCTGGTCGCGCGCGCTGTCATCGGTCGAGCCGAGCAACTGGGGCTGCAGCACCTCGCCGGCATGCCCGATCCAGAACCTGAACTTGATCCGATAGCCGCCCGGCGCGGTCAGCGCTGACCGGCAGAATGCCTCCTCAATGCTGCTCTGGACGGACGCAAGATACGGCATGAAGCCGCGCATCGACGCCGTCTGCGGCGCAGTGGCCGCAGGTACAATCGTGAAGGCGTTCGCCGCGGCATAGACCGCGACCAGACCGGTTCCTTCGAGCAGGAGCTGCAACGCCATGTCGGGCGTCATCGATCCCTTGACGGCCTGCGCGCGGCGTCCCCCGGCCAGTGTGGCGTCGTAAACGACCTGAAGACCGGTGGCCGCGCTGTAGGCATCGAGCGCGGAGACCAGAGGCTGGCTGCCAATATCGAAGTCGACCGTTGCCGGCGTCCGAACTGATTCAAGGCTTGCGGCCATCGTTACCGTCTGGATATTCCCGGCAACGAGAGTGCCTATGACCAGGCCAAGAAAGCGCTGCCACATCCGATCATGCTTCGAGCGCAGCCCGATCTTCCGACCCATTGAACAAAGTGCATGAGGCGCCGCCTTGATCCTCAAGCCCAGCCGAACAGCACGATCTATCGGTGATCGATAGAGCCGTTCGTCAAACCCCGCGGCAGGCGCAACATAGAAACAGATTGTGACAATCTGCTAACAAGGGCCTCGCACCGGCCGCACCTTGCGCCGTCGCAGCCGGCGCCAGCCGATCACGATACCGCTGATCGAGACGATGGTGCCGACCGCCGACAGCAGCCAGACCACGACATCGCGCGCCGGCGAGATGCGCAGCAGCAGCGGGAAATCCAGGCTGTGCAGCGCGTTGAACAGCCAGCGATAGGACCGGCGGCTGTCGTCGCTGCGGTCGAGGATCTCGGCGGTGCTAGGTGAGATGTGCAGCCAGGTGTGGGCGGGATCGTCGAAGCCGATCCGCAGCACCGGAAGCTCGCGCGCATGGTGCAGCGTGTACCAGTAGGCGTCCGGCTCATCGAGCTGTCGCGCCGATATCATCGCAGCTTTCGGCATCGCGCGCCGGGCGGCCGCGACGATCTCATCCTGCGAGAGCGTCACGGGCGCGCCGGTCACGGGATCGGCGAGGCTGCGACGGCCGCCGCTAGCGTCGAGCACCATCAGGGGATGTCCGCCGATCCAGACGAAGCGCGCCTCCACGGCTGATACCGGCGGCGGCGACGGCAAGCCGGCGACGATATCGGGCGTGTCGTGGCCGCTGTAAGCGACCGCGATCTCGCGCGTGAGGCCGCGCCCGGAGAAGGCGCCGCCGGGATTGAGCGACAGCCAGCCGCTGAACATCCAGGTGAAGACGAAGATGCCGCCGACGAGGCCGGCGATATGATGCCAGGCCATCCAGCCGCGATAGGGCGAGATCGCGCCATCAGCGTAACGGCGCGTCAGCCGCAGGCGCAGAATGCCGATCCAGAAGCCGGTGACCGCGACGACGAGGCAGATGCCCGAGATCCACAGCACCACGTCCCGCCACAACGGCCCGTCCTTGCGCAGCACGGTCGGATAGATCCAGTGCGGGATCGACCCGAGCCAGTTCCAGACGCGTTCCTGCCGCGTGGTGTCGAGCGCGATCTCGCCGGTGCGCGACGAGACGTAGAGCTCGGTGCCATCGGGATCGCCGAGGCCGATCAAATAGAGCGGCCGCAACGGATCGAAGCGCGCGGTGACCGACCATTGGTCGCGCGTCACCGTGTCGAGCAATTGCGGACGCACCGCGTGCGGATGATGGCGTGCAATGGCCAGCGCCTGATCCGGCGTGACGCGATCGATCACCCGGCCATCGATCGCCGAGATGGTGATGGCGCCTCCGTTCCAGCCGTTCACGCGATAGACCGGCGCGTCGTCCATCATCGACAGGCGAAGGTCACGCGGATAACGCTCGACACCCGCGACCGCCATCGCGCGATCAGGAGCGACCTGCACCTTGCTCCAAACGATGCCAGGGAGCGCAGAGAGGCGCTCGTCGTCAGTGAGGCGCGGAAACGCCACATACATCATGACGAGGCCGGAGATGAACCACATCGCGAAGAACAGACACGTCGCAATGCCGATCCAGCGATGGACGACATAAAGCCATCGCCGCGCTCGCCGGATCAGAGCGTTGCGCATGGTCAGAACTTCACGTTGACGGACAATTCGGCGGTGCGCGGCATGCCGAGCAGCCACTGTCCCGTCCCGTTCGAGGTCACCGCGTAGACCTTGTCGAACAGATTATAGACCCGGAACGCAACCGTGGTGCGGTCATCCGGCTTCCACCTGATGCCGCCATTGACCACATTGTAGCCCGGCCGCAATTGGGTGTTGGCGAGATCGGAGTACATCGCACCGACGATCTGCACGCCGCCATAGACCGACCAGTTGGGCGCGAAGTCCCAGGTCAGCCAGACGTTCGAGACCTGCTGCGGAACGTTGACCGGAACATTGCCGTTGTAGCTGACGACCTTCCCGCTAACCACCTGGCTGTTGTTGTCGTATCTCGCACGCAGCAGCGCAAGATTGGCGTCGACGCGCCAGCCGTCGTTCAGCGCGAGCCCGATCGTTCCTTCGACCCCGCGGGATGATTGCTGGCCGATCTGCAGTGCCAGGCCGGCGGTCGGATTGCTGGGATCGGGAATGGTCAGGCCGGTCTTGACGATCTCGTAAGCGGCCAGCGTCCACTCACCGCGGCCGCCCCAGAACGACTGCTTGACCCCGATCTCGGTCTGCTTGCCGGTCGCGAGCTGGAAGGTTTTCTGCGAGGTCGACAGCGAGATCAGGTTGCTGACCGGATCGACGCCGACCGCGTACTGACCATAGAACGCGAGGTTCTTGATCGGTTCGTACACCAACCCGGTTCGCCAGCTGGTGCCCGACAGCGTGGTTTCAAAACTGTTCGCCGGCGTCTTGTAGTCGGTGCGATCGACCTCGGGACGATCGTACCTGACGCCGGTGACGAGCGACAATTGATCGGTCAGCGACAGCCGATCTTCGGCGAACAGCGCGTACTGATTGACGATCGCGTTGAAGCCCGGCGTCGTCGCCGTGGTCGTCGCGAAGAACGATCCGGGATCGAACACGTAAGGGTTGACCGACGACGCGCCGCCATAGGGCGAATTGTTGGTGTGGGTGAAGTCGATTCGGTTGACGTCGAACCCGGCGACAAACTGGTTCGCGAGGCCGAAGACGTGACCGCTGAAGGTCGTATCCATCCGGTTGCCGAGCTGCTTCTGGTCGTGGAAGATCTCGATGTAGCTGGAGCGGTCGATCAGCTGGGTCTTCGGGTTCCAGGTGTAGTTTTCGATATCGCGCCAGTGCCGCTCGCTGGTCAGGTAATACAGCGTGTTGTTGATCTTGATGCCGTCGGCGACGTCCCACTCGGTCTTGAACTGGGTCCAGCTGTCCTGATAGCGGATCGCGCTGTCCAATGCGTTGTAGTTCTTGAAGCGCAGCGCGTCCTGGATCGAGCCGTTGATCAGCGGCGTGCCGAAATAGCGCGACGGGCTGCGGTCGCCGTAATCCTCGGACAGCGTGAAGGCGAGATTGTCCGATGCCTGCACCCGCACGGCGGCGGAGACCACCGCATTCGAGGTCCTGTCGCGATCGACCCAGCCGTCCGACATGTTGCCGGTGGCGTTGATGCGGTAGGACACATTGGGATTGATCGGACCGGTGCTGTCGACCGAGAGCCGTCGCGCCATGTTGCTGTCGAGCGAGACCTCGGCCTCGTTGTAGGGCGTGCCCTGCGGCTTTTTCGGAACGACGTTGATGACGCCGCCGATCGCGCCTTCGCCATACAGCACCGAGGCCGGGCCGCGCAGCACTTCAACGCGCTGGGTCGACCAGGTGTCGTAGGGGAACGTCAGGGTGCCGGAGCCGATATAGAAGCGCGTGCCGTCATACAGCGTCATCACCGAGTTGCTGCCGGCAAAGCCGCGGGTGCTGAACGACAGTCCGCCATTGCCAGGCGCCGGCGTTGCGGTGAATCCGGCCGCGTTCTGGGTGACGGCATCAAGCACATTATGCTGGCCGCGTTCGGCGATGGTCTGCGCCGTGATGATCTCGACGCTGGCCGGCGTCTGCAGCGGCGTCAGATTGAGGCGACTGCCGGTGCCTCCCTGTGTGGTGGCATTGAGCGTCGGCGATGCCGTTCCCGATGCGCCCGACGCCGCGGCGCGCGGCGCGCCAGCGGTTGCCGCGGCCGTCGCAGGTCTGGCGCGCGGCCGCGACGACGTCGCCGAGTTGCGGCTTCGCGCCGCAGGCTTGGGCTTTGCTGATGTCGAGGGCGCGACCTCGATCGGATCGAGCGTTGTGGGTGGGGATGTTTGTGCCGAACCTTCAGCCGGCAACAGCAGCGATGACAGGGAGCAAACGAGACCGAGGCGCCAACGGCGCGCGGCGGGAGAGGACGGAGACATGAAAGGACTCGCGGTAACGTGGCACGTCACCGCGAACGCGGACTGGCGCATTGCCCCAGAGGCAGTGCTCCCATCCCACCAGGACGCCCCCGCCCGATGTGCTCGCGTGTGACCACGACTGACGGCAGGTCTCCTGGCTCACGGGTCATCGCCTGTCGACGCCTTCCCGGACCGATGGCCCAGTGGCAAATTGACGAAAGGCTCGCCGTTTACAGTTGCGGGGACAGCTGCGGCATTGGGGTTACCCTCGCACCGCATTCCCTTTTGATCCCCGAAGGGAACCGTCGGCAAAAACGATAGGTGGTGCGGGATGGACTGTCAATTCGATGCGATTGTCGCACACATGCTTTGCGGGATGATGCTGCGGCGATGACACGGGGACAGCGAGGGCCGACGCGGGTACTTCTTATCCCCGTCATCCCTGCGCAAAGGCTTCGCCTTTGTCGCTGGAGGTGCGAGCGGAGCGAGCCTCGAAGGATGCATCGGCCACCAGCCGGGCCGTCGACCCTTCGAGACGCGCTTCGCGCTCCTCAGGGTGACGGTGTGAGAATTGTAGCGAGCGGCCTCCCCACGCAGTCGTCCTGGCGAAAGCCAGGACCCATAACCACCGAATTCGATTGGGAGTGCGATAGCGGCCTCAGCGTCGCACAACAACAAGCGGTTGGGGTAATGGGTCCTGGCTTTCGCCAGGACGACGCTAAATGCATTCACATTCTCTCTGGATGACGGATCACTCGACGCATCCCTGCATCACCTCATCGATCTCGGCTCGCGACAGCGCGCCCATCTCGGCGATGAACACGATTCGCGTGCGTGGCACGCCGGGTGTCGGCACGCCGCCGGCGGCCAATGTCGCGCGGCCGCCGGCGAGTTGAAACACCGTCAGCCGGCCGGGCTGCTCCACCGTCTCGAACAATCCCTTCGCCCGCGCCAGCTTCGGCGCCAGTCTGCCGATCGCCTGCTGCAAGCGCGGCAGCGCTACCTTCCGCTCCGACGTCCAGCTCAGGGTCTCGAACCGATCGGATACCGGTCGTCGCGGCGCGGTCTCGCGCGGCGCCGGCAACTGATCGAGGTCCGCGGGAAACAGCAGCGCGGCCGGCACCTCGCCATGCAGCGCATCGACCACCACGGCCGCCGGACGCACTGCCCGCACCGCATCGCGGATCGCGGCGCACGCGGCTGCATCGGCCAGATCGACCTTGCTCAGCGCCACCACATCTGCCGCCCGCAGCTGCGAGCGCAGCAGCGCATCGTTCAGCATCGCCGCAGGCTGCGTCGCGTCGACCACGCACAGAACGGTCTCCAGCGGCGCCTCCTTCCAGATCACCGGATCCATCAGGTTGCGCACGATGTCGGCGGGATCGGCGATCCCGCTGGTCTCGATCACGATGAATTCGGGACGCGGATCACGCCGCAGCAGGCCAGCGAGCGTGCGCAGCAGATCGCCCTCCAGCGTGCAACAGATGCAGCCATTGCTCAGGCTGACCACGCCATCGCTGGCGCCGGCGATCAGCTCCGCGTCGATATTGATCGCGCCGAAATCATTGACCACGGCGGCGATGCGCCGGCCTTGCGCATGCGCCAGCAGATGGTTCACGACCGTGGTCTTGCCCGCCCCGAGAAAACCCGCGACCAGCAGGATCGGGACCGCCACCTCAGCCCCCAGTGACCGGCCGGCGCACCGGCCGGCCCGGCCGTGCCGCGACGTCGAGCACGCCATCATTGATCAGCGGCTGGCCGCTGACCACGAGATGCCGCACGCCTTCCGCCGGGCGGTTCATCGCGGAGAAGGTCGCGCGATCGCTGAGCGTCTCGAAGTCGAACACCACGACATCGGCGTCGGCGTCGACCTGCAACCTGCCCTTGGCGCGCATCGCCGGCGTGCTCGCGGACAGGATTTCCGCCGGGATCAGCGCGCATTTGCGGATGCCCTCGAGCAGCGACACCTTCCTGCGCTCGCGCACCCATTCGCGGATGAAGCGAGTGAAGCAGCCGGCCGAACGCGGATGCGAGGTGGCATCATCAGGCAGCGGCCAGGCGTCGCCGGTGTAGGGGCGGCCGTCCGACAGCGTCCACGGCATCGCGTCGGACGCGATCGCACCGCCCGGATACAGCACCGCCATGTCGAGCAGATCGCGATGATGCGCGTTGTTCTCGATATCGAGCACATGCCACAGCACCAGCGTCGAGGGCTCTGCGGCCTGCGCCGCCAGCAGCTCCTCGCGGCTGCCGAAGCGATGACCGTCGGTCACGCGCTGCACCGAATCGTAGCCGAGGCCGTTGCGCTCCTCGAATTTGGGATCGCTGAAGAAGGTCGCCGCCAGCACGGTCGAGCCGGTGCCGTAGGGATAGGCCTCGACCGTGATCGGCAGGCCCTGCGCCTGCGCTTTCGCAATCAGCGCAACGCAGCGTTCGATGTCCGTCTTGCTCGACGAGTTGAAATGGCAGATGTGCATGTGCGCGCCGGTGGCGCCGGCATAGCCGATCAGGCGGATATAGGCCTCGGCCGCGCTCTCTGGATCGATGCGGGACATGTAGGCGACGTGGGTGAAGGTCGGCACCGCATGATCGGCGGCGAGCTGGCACACCGCAGTCAGTTCCTGCACGCCGGCGCCCGGCGCATAGGCGTTGAGAATGCCGATGCCGATGCCGCCCTCATTCAGTCCGTTGGCAAGGCGCGCGAGAATGCCGCCGACCTCGCCCTCGGTCGCCACGTTCTCGATCCAGCGGCGATCGCGCATCGCGGCGCCGAATGATTCCAGCGAGCTTTCCGCATTCGAGCCGGTCATCGCACCGATCCGCGCGAAGGCCCAGTTGGCCGCCGCGCCGTAGTTCAGCACCCGCCCCTTCTCGGCCTGACGCTTGTACCAGGATGCCACCGGCAACACGCCGGCCTCGAGGTCGAGCGATGTCGTGACCCCGTCGAACGCCTGCATGCGATCGGCCGGAATGGTCTGGCCATGCGCGTGCAGGTCGATGAAGCCGGGCGCCACCACAAGTCCGGTGGCATCGATCTGCCGCTCGGCGCCGCCGAGGCCGGTGCCGACCGCGGCGATCCGGCCGTCGACCACCGCGACGTCGCCGATCGCGTCCATCCCGCTGGCCGGATCCACCACCCGGCCGCCGCTGATCACCAAACCACCCATCTCGCCACTCCCCGCATTGTCCAAAACCGCGGTCCCGGCCGGCCGCTTTCATCAAAGGCTTACGACCGGTCCGATGCGGGGCCAAGAGACAAAAATGCATCGCATCTATCGCCGCGTAGGATCAACGTCGTCTCCGCTGATTTCCTTTCTCCCCGTCATCCTGAGGTGGCCGCTCCTTCAGCGGCCCTCGAAGGATCGACGGCCACCAGCGGGGCCGTGCATCGTTCGAAGCTCGCTCCGCTCGCACTTCCAGCAACAAAGGCGAAGCCTTTGCGCGGGGATGACGGGTCTGGCAGTGAGCTTCGTTACGTCGCACTTGCGCGTCGTGGGGAGAGCCCCCTCCAGAGATCGGCTCTCGGCCTGGTGCGGCTCGCGACGATCTTCGGCGGGGTCCGATCCATCCCGATGGCCGCTTCGAAGGCGCGACGCAGCCGGGGATTTTCGATTTGCACCTCGAAGCGTCGGACAATAGCCTCGGCATGCGGGTCACTGCCGGTAATGGCGTGACAGAGTTCCGCGGTCGTCCTGCGGAAGAAGTGGAACGAGCCGTCGGCCGAGCCACCCGATCGATCGAGCTCACCAGCCATTGCGAGCACCTGCATCCGGTCGGCGTCGTCGCACGTGACCACGAAGCGCAGCATTGCGAGTTGCCACGCGCAGAGCAGCTTGCCCTGCGGTTCGGTCGCTCCCTCGCTGCGCATCGATCGAACACCCCGCGCGCCGATCCATGGCGCGGCGTGACTATCCTTGCGCAGCAATAGGTTTTCGAGGGGAACGCGCAAGCGATCTCATAGGAGCGGCATAAGCGCGTTAGGCCCGCTCAAATCCCCTCGAACTGCAGCCGTGCCAGCCGCGCATAGAGGCCGCCCGCGGCAACCAGTTCGGTGTGGGTACCCTGCTCGACGATCCTGCCCTGGTCCATGACAAGGATGCGGTCGCAGGACAGCACGGTCGCCAGGCGATGTGCGATCACCAGCGTGGTGCGACGGCGCATCAATTCCTCCAGCGCGGTCTGCACCAGCGTCTCGCTCTCGGCGTCGAGCGCCGAGGTCGCCTCGTCGAGCAGCAGCAGCGGCGCATCGCGCAGGATCGCGCGGGCGATCGCGATGCGCTGGCGCTGGCCGCCCGACAGCGTCACGCCGCGCTCGCCGAGCTGGGCGTCGAAGCCTTCGGGCAGCCGGCGCAGGAATTCGGTGGCATGGGCGAGATCGGCGGCGCGCTCCACCTCGGCGTCGGTGGCATCGGGCCGGCCGAACCGGATGTTGTCGCGGGCGCTCGCGGCGAACACCACGGAATCCTGCGGCACCAGCGCGATCCGCGCACGCACGTCGGCCGGATCGGCCTGCCGGATCGGCACGCCGTCGAGCGAGATGGTGCCCGATTTCGGATCGTAGAAGCGCAGCAGCAAATGGAACAGCGTGCTCTTGCCGGCGCCGGAGGGACCTACGATCGCGACCTTCTCGCCGGAGCGCACCTCCAGCGATACGCCGTCGACCGCGAGCGCGTTGGGCCGGGTCGGATAGGCGAAGCTGACATTGTCGAAGCCGACATCGCCGCGCGCGGGCTGCGGTAGTGCGCGCGGCGATGCGGGAGCTGCGATCTGCGGCCTGACGCGCAATATCTCGAACAGCCGTTCGGCGGCGCCCGATGCGGCCGAGACCTCGCCCCAGACCTCGCTGAGCTGGCCGAGGCCGCTCGCGGCGAAGGCCGTGTAGAGAATGAACTGTCCGAGCCGGCCGGGGCTGATGGCACCGATCAGCACGTCGTGCGAGCCGACCCAGAGGATCACGACGACGCTGGCGAACACGATGAAGATGACGATCAACGTCAGCATCGCGCGCGCCTTGGTCGAGCTGCGCGCGGCGTCATAGGCCTGCTCGACCTCGCGGGCAAAGCGCGTCCGGGCGAGCCGCTCGCCGGTATAGGCCTGCACGGTGCGGATCGCATTGACCAGCTCGCTCGCATAGGCGCTGGCATCGGCCAGCGTGTCCTGGGCGTTGCGCGACAGCCGCCGCACCCAGCGGCCGAACGCAACCAGCGGAATCACGATCATCGGAATCGCGAGCAGCACGAAGCCCGAGAGCCGCGGGCTCGTGATCACCATCATCGCGGCGGCGCCGAAGAACAGCATCAGATTGCGCAGCGCGATCGACACCGAGGCGCCGACCGCGGATTTGATCTGCGTGGTGTCGGCGGTGAGCCGCGACACCAGCTCGCCGCTCCGTGCGGAATCGAAGAACGAGGGCGACAGCGAGATCAGATGCGCGAACACGTCGCGCCGGAGATCGGCGACGATGCGTTCACCGATCGTCATCACGAGGTAGTAGCGCGAGGCGCTGGCACAGGCGAGCACCGCGACGACGGCGATCATCACGCTGAAATAGCTGTTGATCATCGCGATGCCTTCGGGCGTGAAGCCGAGGTCGATCATCCGCCGCACCGCGACCGGCACGATCAGCGTCGTGATCGCCGCAATCGTCAGCGAGATCAGCGCGAGGATCGCCCGCCCCTTGTAGCGCGCCACATAGGGCGCCAGCGCAAGCAGGGGCCGCAAGCGGGCACGGCTCTTCGCCGGCTCCATGATCTGGCCCTCGATGAAGGCCTCCTCATCGAGCAACGCGTCGCGCGGCGGCTCGGGGGTGCCGCGAGGGGTCTCAAGCTGTTCGGCTACACTCATTATCTAGACCGGTTCTATCGCCCCCCACATAGGCCCGCCGACCCCCGGCTGGCAAATCCGGTAAAGTCCCAATCCGGTGATGGGCTTAAGCCCCTTCTTGGCTTGTCTTGGCCGGCACCATGGGTTATAGAGCCGCCCAAATCCCGTACCTAGATGTCTTGAGACGGGCGCTGGCGCGCCGAAGGAACTGCCATGAAAGCCGATATTCATCCGAATTATCATACGATTAAGGTCGTCATGACCGACGGCACCGAGTACCTGACCCGCTCGACCTGGGGCAAGGAAGGCGACACGCTGAACCTCGACATCGACCCCAAGTCGCATCCGGCCTGGACCGGCGGTACCCAGCAGCTGATGGACCGCGGCGGCCGTGTGTCGCGCTTCCAGAAGAAGTTTTCGGGTTTCCTCAAGAAGGACTAAAGTCCGCTTCGGGATCGCCCTCGCGATCAAACGCAAAACGCCTCCATCTTGGGGGCGTTTTTGTTTTGGGCTGCTCGCTCCATTTGTCGTCCTGGCGAAGGCCAGGACCCATAGCCACCGCATTCGGTGATGAACGGGATCGGCGCCCGAGCGCGCGCAACAATTGAGAATTGGGGTAATGGGTCCTGGCCTTCGCCAGGACGACACTGAATGTGCGGCACGGCCTACATCCACAATCGTCGTCCCTGCGAAAGCAGGGACCCATAACCACAGGGTCGTGTTGTTGAGGAGGGCTGTGGCCCCAGCGTCGCGCGACAACGAGCCTTCGGGGTAATGGGTCCTGGCCTTCGCCAGGACGACACTGAATGTGTCGCACGGCCTGCATCCACAATCGTCGTCCCTGCGAAAGCAGGGACCCATAACCACAGGGTTGTGTTGTTGAAGGGGCCGTGGCCCCAGCGTCGCACAACAATGATGGGCCCCGGGTCAAGCCGTGACCCTAGCGATCCTGGAAGGCCAGCCGCGCGCCGAGCGCGACCAGGATGCTGCCGCCGATCCGCTGCATGATGCGCTGTGACCTCCTGGAGCGCTGCAGCTTCGTCATCACGGCGCTGGCGAAGAACACGCAGACGATATCGACCGCCGAGAACGTCAGGTTGACGATGGTGCCGAGAAGGAACAGCTGGGCCCAGACCGGCACGCTGGCCGACGCGTCGACGAACTGCGGCAGGAACGCCAGGAAGAAGATCGCGGTCTTCGGATTGAGCACCTCGACGACGATGCTTTGCGCGAAGGCGCGCTCCGCGGAGAGCGGCGCCAACACGGGACTCTTTGCAGTGCCGCGATCGCGGAACAGCGACAGCCCGAGCCAGACCAGATAGGCCGCACCGGCGAGCTTCATCGCTGTGAATAGCGGCGGCACCGCATGAAACAGCAGCGCGAGGCCGGCCGCCGCGGCGATGACATGGACGTAGCCGCCGAGATGCAGGCCGAGCGAGGCCATCAGCCCCGCGCGCCGGCCGCCCGCCAAAGTGCGGGCCGCGGCATAGAGCATGGCTGGACCCGGGATCAGCGCGAAGGTCGCGGTCGTGACCGCAAAGGCAAGGTACAATTCCATGTACAGGCTCAATCTCTGGACGATAAGGGGCTGAGCGGGCGCTACTTCCTTCGCCGTCATTGCGAGCGAAGCGAAGCAATCCATCTGTCCGCATATGCCGATGGATGGATTGCTTCGTCGCTATCGCTCCTCGCAATGACGGCCTGCAATTTGTTCACGGCGTCTCAGTTCGCCGGGATCATCGCCGCGACCTCGCGATCACCCGGATCGTCGCTGGCGCCAAGGCCCGCGATGACGCCGGCGCGATCCTCGAGCTTGCGGTTCTGGCTCATCTTCTTCTTGGCGTCGATCCGTGTGATCGGCATCCGGAAGCCGACGATGCCGCGCAGCTGCGCCTTGATGAAATCATCGGGCGCATCGCTGACCTGCCAGACTTCCTTGCGCGTACTCTCGTGCAATCGGGTCAGTCGCGTTACGACATCGAGCAGCCGGTCCGCATCCTCGAAGAACTCGGCCGCACCATAGGCGTGGACGGCAACGTAATTCCAGGTCGGCACCACCTTGCCGTGCTCGGCCTTGGTCACATACCAGGACGGCGTCACATAGGCGTCGGGCCCGGTGAAGATCGCCATCGCTTCGCCGACCGCGGGCAGCTTCCATTGCGGATTGGGCCGCGCGACGTGACCGTACAGCGTGCCGTAGTCGCCCTCGTTTTCATTGAGGATCAGCGGCAGCGGCGTTCCGATCAGCCCGTCGGCCGTCGCGGTGACCAATGTCGCGAGGCGCGACGCCCGCATCGCGGCGTGGATCGGGCCGAGCTCATCGATCTTGAAATGCGGCGGCAGGTACATGGCAGACCTCTTGGCAGACCTCATCGAATTGTTGCTCGCAACATAGCGCCGAAGTGGCCTATGATAAGAGCCACTTTCGATCACAATGACTGGTCCACTATGCCTCGCCTGCGCGCCACCATCAGCATCCCCTCGCTGCGGACGGTCGACCGCACCGCCGGACAGGTCGGGCGGCAGATCGCGCGGGCGCTGCGCGGCGCCATCGCCAATGGCGAGCTGAAGGCCGGGGAGTATCTGCCGTCGACCCGCGCGCTGTCGGCCTCGCTCGGCGTGGCGCGCGGCACGGTGACGGAAGCCTTCGAGCAGCTGCAGGCCGAGGGCTATCTGGAATCGCAGGTCGGCGCCGGCACCCGCGTCGCGGCGACGCTTGCCGAGCAAGCACGGCCGGTCCACCCGCCGGCGGGTCGCAGCCCGAACAGGACTGCGCCGATCGCGTTGCCGCCGCGCGCGATGCGGCTTGCCAAGGTGGTGGCGGCCTTCACGCCGATGCCCGAAGTCCCGTTTGCGATTGCGGTCCCCGGAGGCGCGGTTGCGCCCGACGACAATTGGCGCCGCCTCGGCAACCGCGTGCGCGCGTCGCGCGCGGCGGCGCCTTCGAGCTACGGCGATCCGCGCGGCCTGATGGAGCTGCGGCAGGCGATCGCCGACTATGTGCGCAAATCCCGCGCGGTGCATTGCGAGCCCGAGCAGGTCGTGATCACGGCCGGCACGCAACAGGGCCTCTCACTTGCCGGCCGCGTGCTGCTGTCGGCGGGCGATCGGGTGTGGACCGAGGATCCGGCCTATCCCGGCATGAGCGCCGTGCTCGACGATCTCGATTTCGTCACCACGCGTGTTGCCGTCGATGCACAGGGCGTCGACGTCGATGCGGCGGTTGCCGCGTGTCCGGATGCGCGCGCAGCTTTCGTGACGCCCTCGCATCAATATCCACTCGGCATGCCCTTGAGCATGGCCCGCCGCAACGCACTGGTGGCGTGGGCGCAGCGAAGCAATGCGTGGATCGTCGAGGACGATTACGACAGCGAGCTGCGCTATGCGGGCCATCCGTTCCCGTCGATGCAGGGCCTCGCGCCGTCGCGCGTGATTTATCTGGGCACGCTCAGCAAGGTGCTGTTTCCCTCGCTGCGGCTCGGCTACGTCGTGGCGCCTCTTGCGCTGATCGACGCCTTCGCCGGCGCGCGGGCGCTGCTCGACCGGCATTCACCGACTGCCGACCAGCATGTGCTGGCGGCCTACATGCGCGAAGGGCTGTTCGAGGCGCATATCAGGCGCATCCGCGGCGTCTATGCCGCGCGGCGCGCGACACTGATCGCGGCGCTCGAGCGACACATGCCTGATGATTTCACGCTGCAGCCGAGCGACCAGGGCATGCATCTGTTGCTGTGGCTGCCGCACGGCCTCGACGATGTGCAATTGGCAAAGGCCGCGCTCGCCGCCGGCATCGTCGTGCGACCGATCTCACCGATGTACGATGCGGCAGCACGGCCCGGCCTCATGCTCGGCTTTGGTGGATTCGAACCGGAGGGACTGGAGGCAGCGGCGATACGGCTGCGACGCGTGATCGATCAAGATGCACCGCAGCGCCGGCAACGCGTTCACTCGTAGAATGCACCCGCGACAACGATCATTGCTGCACGACGCCAAGCATCAGAAGCTTCTGGTCCGAGATTGGCTGTCCGTGATGTGTCCTCGGCCCACGAAGCCGCGGCACCTAAGAAGGCCTCTATCGAACCGTTTTCCCAACCGTTTGGTCCAGCTGAATATGGCGAAGTTGGTCTTGCCAATTCCTTTTGCTGCTCGTCCTGCCGATCAAGCGCCATCAGTTGCAGAAGTCGGATGAACGACCGCTCGTCAGTAACCGCTTCGGCTGCTGCGATCAGATCATGGACCATTGTGGCCTCGCGGCTCGAGCACGTCGCAGCGACGTCTCACGCAGATCTTACTGCTCGAACGCAGCCTTGAGCCGGTTGAGCTGCGGCACCAGCGGGTTGCCGATCGACGAACGATCCGGCGCCGGCGCATGGATCGTGGTGTCGAGGCGGCGGACGCGCGCCTGCAGATCCATCGAGCGGGCGATCAGCTGCTGCAATTGCTCCGGCAGCTTGGTCACCATGTCGACCGGGCCGGGATCGGCGGCCGACAGCTTCACCTTGGTTTTCTCGCGATTGGCCTGGGTCAGCGTCATCTCGCCTTCCTTGACCGCGCGATGCAGCAGCAGCCACGACGCGAGCTGCATCAGCCGCGTGGTCAGGCGCATGCTTTCGGTGGCATAGGTCAGGCTGACCGAACGCTCCAGCGCCTTGGCCTCGGCACGGCCGTCGCCGTCGAGATAGGCAGCGGTCTGCTCGACCAAATCCATGCCTTCCCGGAACAGCACGCCAAATGCCGCAGAATTGGTCAGCCGTTCACTGAACAGCACAAGCCCGGCTTCGTTCTGGGAACGATCCGCCATGGTTAACGCCCTCACACCATCGTAACGCCCGCTGGCATCTGACGCGCCAGCTTATGATGAACAAATCATTGCGCGGGCGCGCCGAAGAGTCCAGCCGCAACCGGATTTATGGTTTCCAACGGATAGGACGCACAAAAAAGAGCCGCCGTTTCCGGCGGCTTTTGAAGTTGATAACAGGGAGGCGTCAAACAGAGTGGACAGGAGCCACTCGGTGTCCAAACGAGGACAATGCAGTCATAATCGAGAAAGCTTAACCGATCGTAAATGAACGGATTTCTTCAGGCTTTGTTTGCCATGTCGGCCATTGACCTAGTTTGGGACAGGTGCGTGCACGCCGGCGCGTAGCCCGGATGAAGCGCAGCGAAATCCGGGAACGGTCCATCCGCGGATAGCGCGGCCCCGGATTGCGCTTCGCTTCATCCGGGCTACGGGGACCGAATGATGTCGCAGCGCTACGATTTGAAGAACGCGTTCGCGGCGTCCTTCGACGCGCGCTTCTTCGTTATTGCCTCTTTCAGGCGATCGACTTCGGTCGTGAGCAGCGCGATGCGCTCGGTCAATTCCTCGACCGACAGCAGCGAGAGATCCTGTCCGATCTCGTGGGTGATCTTCTTCCGCGGCCGGTCCTCATCCTCAATCGGCATGTGTCCTCCCCGCGATGAATCTGGCGCCGTGCGTCCAGAGCTGGTAATGTCCTCGTGCAGGAGAATTTTGCAGTGACTTTCGTGTGCGCGCAACATCTGACGCGAATGCCCCGGCCCGACCGCAAGGAGTCTGACCGGACGGGATAGTGCGCCTGCGCGCCAGGCATGAGCCGACCCCAAGCCCTTCCGATCATGCGGGAGGGCTTTTTGATTTTCGATTTGATTTCGTCGAAAATTTTTCTTGGGGGTCGGCATCACCGAACGCGAAAGACCTCACCCCATGAGCAAGATTCTCATTACCAGCGCCCTTCCTTACGTGAACGGCGTCAAGCATCTCGGCAATCTGATCGGCTCGCTGCTGCCCGCCGACGTCCACGCCCGCTTCCGCCGGCAGACCGGTGACGACGTGCTCTTCATCTGCGCGACCGACGAGCACGGCACGCCGGCCGAGCTCGGCGCCCTCGAGGCAGGGCAGGATGTCAGAGAGTTCTGCGATGCGCAGCACGCCGTCCAGGCCGACATCTACCGGCGCTTCGGTCTCTCCTTCGATCATTTCGGCCGCACCAGCGCGCCGCACAATCATGCGCTGACGCAGCACTTCTATCGCCGGCTCGACGCAGCCGGGCTGATCGAGCCGCGCATTTCGCGGCAGGTGTGGTCGCCGGCCGACCGGCGCTTCCTGCCCGACCGCTACGTACTCGGCACCTGCCCGCATTGCAGCGATGGATCGGCGCGCGGCGATCAGTGCGACCATTGCGGCACGCTTCTCGACCCGCCAGAGCTGATCGATCCGCGCTCGGCGCTATCAGGCGACCGCGCGCTCGAAATCCGCGACAGCCGTCATTTGTTCCTGCGCCAGTCGCAGCTGGTCGAGAAGATCAGCGCGTGGATCGACAGCCGCACCGGCTGGCCGCCCTTCGTGGTGTCGACCGCGAAGAGCTGGCTCAATGCCGAGCTGCGCGACCGCTGCATCACGCGCGATCTCGCCTGGGGCATCGCCGTGCCGCGCGAGGGTTTTGACGGCAAGGTGTTCTACGTCTGGTTCGATGCGCCGATCGGCTACATCGCGGCGACACAGCAATGGGCCGCAGCTGCGCCTGATCGCGACTGGCGGGAATGGTGGTGGCAAGCGGACGACGTCAGCTACATCCAGTTTCTCGGCAAGGACAACATCCCGTTCCACACCGTGAGCTTTCCGGCGACGCTGATCGGCTCTGGCGAGCCGTGGAAGACCGCCGATGTGATCAAGGGATTCCACTGGCTGAATTACGAGGGCGGCAAGTTCTCGACCAGCAGGAAGCGCGGCATCTTCACCGACGCGGCGCTGGAGGAATTGCCGGTCGATCTCTGGCGCTGGTGGCTGATCGCCAACGCGCCCGAAAGCGCCGACACCGATTTTGCCGTCGCCAGATTCGTTGCCGATGTGAACAAGGATCTCGCCGATATCTTCGGGAACCTCGCCAACCGCATCATCAGTTTCGCGCATCGCGCCTTCGAGGGCCGCATCCCGGATGGCGATGCACCCGGTGAGGCCGAGCGGCAGCTCGCGGATGATCTGGAGCAGCGCATCGCAGCGCTCCACCGCCATCACACCGCGCTGGAGTTTCGCGCGGCCGCGGCTGCGACCCGCGCGATCTGGGACACCGCGAACGCTTACCTGCAACACGCAGCACCATGGACGGCCATCAAGTCCGATCCGGCACGTGCCGCGATCATCACCCGCACAGGCCTCAATCTTGTCGCACTCTGCGCCACGCTGGCGTGGAGCATCGTGCCTGATCTCGCGGAGCGCGTGCTCCGCGCCTTTGGTCGCGACGATGTGATCCCGTCCTGGCCCAATGGCCCACTCATTCCGCTGCTGGACAGTGGTGCCGGCACGCCGGTCGCAAGGCTCGGCCCGCTGGTCGAGAAAATCACCCCCGAAAAAGCCGACCATCTGACGAGGCGGTTCGGGACTTAATGGCGTTTCGCTTCGTTCGAAAAGGCGGTATGCCACCAGCCAATCCACTTCACTGACCAGGGACGAACCATGCCAAACCTGCCCGCGCAAATGACCGTCGTTGCCATCAGCAAGCCAGGTGGCCCGGAGGTGCTGGTGCCGGAGACCCGCGCGCTGCCGGTGCCGGGTCCCGGCGAAATCCTGGTCAAGGTCGCGGCCGCCGGCGTCAATCGCCCTGACGTCGCGCAGCGCTCCGGCTCCTATCCGCCGCCGCCCGGCGCGAGCGACCTGCCCGGCCTCGAGATCGCGGGCGAAGTGGTCGCGCTCGGCGAAGGCGCAAAGCACAAGGTCGGCGACAAGGTGATGTCGCTGGTCGCCGGCGGCGGCTACGCGCAATATTGCATCGCTCAGGACGCGCAGGCGATGACCGTGCCGCCGCAGCTCACGATGCAGGAAGCCGGCGCGATTCCGGAAACGCTGATGACCGTGTGGCACAACGTATTCGAGCGCGGCGCGCTGCAAGCCGGCGAGACGCTGCTGATTCACGGCGGCTCGTCGGGCATCGGCACCATGGCGATCCAGCTTGCCAAGGCGTTCGGCGCCAAGGTGATCGTCACCGTCGGCTCGCAGGACAAGGCCGACGCCTGCCTCAAGCTCGGCGCCGATTACGCGGTCAACTACAAGACCGAGGATTTCGTCGAGGCGGTGAAGAAGGCGACCGGCGGCAACGGCGCCGATGTCATCCTCGACATGGTGGGCGGCGACTATATCGACCGGAACTATGACGCCGCCGCGGTCGAGGGCCGTATCGTCCAGATCGCGTTCCTGTCGGGAACACCGAAGGCCACGGCCAATTTCGCCAAGCTGATGGTCAAGCGGCTGCACCACACCGGCTCGACCCTGCGCCCCCGTAGTAATGCGGACAAGGCGGCAATGGTCGCGGCGATCGAGGCGAAGGTGCTGCCCTTGCTGCGCGAAGGACGCGTCAAACCGCTGATGGACAGCACATTCCCGCTGGAAAAGGCAGCCGATGCGCACCGCCGCATGGAGACCAGCGAACATATTGGCAAAATTGTGTTGGTGGTTTAACTCTCGCGACGGAAGCAGGGGCGGAAACCCTTTGATTCCCTTCGCTTTCGTGTCATTTATCGCGCCACCTCCGGGCCGGTCGCCGGGCCCGGGCAGTTTGTCGATCGCGGAGTACTGACATTGCGTCTGATCAGGTGCCTTGCGCTGCTGGCGCTGGGCCTCATGATGTTTGCCGCTGCGCCTGACGCGTATGCGATCGACGCGGTCAGCGTGCGCAGCGATGCGCCGGCGATCGACCTCACCGCGGTTCTCGACCATCAGCGCAGCGAAACCGACCGCATCCAGGTCTCCACCGCACCCGGAACCGACGGCATCGTGCGCCGCATCGAAGTTCGCGCCCGCGAAGGCGGTCAGAACTGGGTGGTGTTCGCACTCGCCAACAACACCGACGACCAGCTCGACCGCCTGATCGTCGCGCCGCATTATCGCATCGTGTCGTCGGGCCTGTTGTGGCCCGACCTCGGCCTGTCGCGCATCGCCACCATCACGCCGTCGGTCGGCGATCGTCCCGAGCGGCAGGAGAGTCCGACCGCCGACGTGTTCCGCATCACGCTCGATCCCGGCGCTGTCGTCACCTATGTCGCGGAACTGCGCACCGACAAGCTGCCGCAGCTCTATCTGTGGGAACCCGACGCCTACAAGGACAAGGTCAATTCGTTCACGCTGTACCAGGGCATCGTGATCGGCATCTCGGGCCTGCTCGCGCTCGTGCTCACGATTTTGTTTGTGGTCAAGGGCAGCATCATGTTCCCCGCCGCCGCGGCGCTGGCCTGGGCGGTGCTGGTCTATATCGGCGTCGACTTCGGCTTCTGGGGCAAGGTGCTCGACATGTCGAACAACGCCGAGCGCGTCTGGCGCGCGGCGGGCGAGGCGATCCTCGCGGCGACACTGCTCGTGTTCCTGTTCGCGTACCTCAATCTCAGTCGTTGGCACGTCCGCTACTCGCACATCACGATCGGCTGGCTCGTCTTCCTCGGTTCGCTGGTGGCGCTGGCGCTGTTCGATCCCGCGGTCGCCTCCGGCATCGCGCGGATGTCGCTGGTGATGATCGCCTTCGCCGGCTTCGCGCTGATCGTCTATCTCTCGACCCACGGCTTCGATCGCGCGGTGCTGTTGATCCCGACCTGGTTCTTGCTGGTGGTCTGGGTGGTCGCGGCCGGCATGACGGTCGCGGGTTCCGTCACCAACGACATCGTCGGCCCGGCGCTGCTCGGCGGCCTCGTGCTGATCGTCATGCTGATCGGCTTTACGGTGATGCAGCACGCCTTCGCCGGCGGCGGCGCCACCACCGGCGTCGTCTCCGATGTCGAGCGCCGCGCCTTGGCGCTGACCGGCTCCGGCGATCTGATCTGGGACTGGGACGTGTCCGCCGACAAGGTGTTCACCAGCCCCGAGACCGAGGCGCTGCTCGGCCTGAAGCGTGGCACGCTGGAAGGCCCGGCGGCGAAATGGCTCGAAGTGCTGCACCCGCTCGACCAGGACCGCTTCCGCGCCGCACTCGACAGCGTGCTCGACCAGCGCCGCGGCCGCCTGGTGCAGGATTTCCGGCTGCGCACGCCCGACGGCCACTTCATGTGGTTCGCGCTGAAGGCGCGGCCCGTGGTCGGCTCCGACGGCGAGGTCTCGCGCGTGGTCGGCACGCTGACCGACGTCACCGAGTTCAAGAACTCCGAAGAGCGGATGTTGCATGACTCCGTGCATGACAATCTGACCGGCCTGCCGAACCGCCGGCTGTTCATGGATCGCCTCGGCGCGGTGGCGAACCTCGCCAAGACCATGCCGAACTTGCGGCCGACCTTGATGGTGATCGACCTCGACCGCTTCAAGCAGGTCAACGATTCCGTCGGCATCGCGGTCGGCGACTCCATCCTGCTGACGCTGGCGCGCCGTCTGACCCGCATCCTGAAGCCGCAGGACACGCTGGCGCGGATGGCCGGCGACCAGTTCGGCCTGATCCTGCTGTCCGAGCAGGACCCGGCGCGGATCACCAATTTCGCCGAGACCATCCGCAAGACCATCCGCGCCCCGATCGCGTTCAACGACCGCGAGATCTTCCTGACCGCCTCGATCGGCCTTGCTCTGTCCGACCCGGCGGCGCCGCTGACCGACGAGATCATCAAGGACGCCGAGCTTGCGATGTATCATTCGAAACGGATCGGCGGCGACCGCATCGATGTCTACAAGCCGGCGATGCGGGCGCGGAAGACCGATCGCCTGACCTTGGAGAGCGACCTGCGCCGCGCCATCGAGCGCCAGGAGCTCACAATCCTGTACCAGCCGATCGTGCGGCTGGAGGATCGCGCGATCGCCGGCTTCGAGGCGCTGGTGCGCTGGGACCATCCCAAGCTCGGCCGGATGTCGCCGTCGGAGTTCATCAACGTCGCCGAGGAGACCGGCCTGATCGTCGATCTCGGCATGTTCGTGATGGACCAGACCGCGCGCCAGCTCGCGGTGTGGCAGCGCGCGATGCGCGCGCGCGAGCCGATCTTCGCGTCGGTCAACGTGTCGTCGCGGCAGTTGCTGCGCCACGATTTGATCCACGATATCCGCACCGTGCTGTCGCGCTCCTCGGTGGCGCGCGGCACGCTGAAGCTGGAGCTGACGGAATCGCTGGTCATGGAGAACCCGGAGCACGCGGCCCAGATGCTGGCGCGGATCCGCGAGCTGGGCACCGGGCTGTCGCTCGACGATTTCGGCACCGGACATTCCTCGCTGTCCTATTTGCAGCGCTTCCCGTTCGACACCATCAAGATCGACCAGTCCTTCGTCCGCACCACGAGCCGCGGCACCCGCCCGGTGATCCTGAAATCGATCATCGCGCTGGCGCACGATCTCGGCATGGAAGTGGTCGCGGAGGGCGCCGAGACGGATTCGGACGCCGTCGAGCTCTACCAGCTCGGCTGCGAATACGCGCAGGGCTTTGCCTTCGGCGAGCCGATGGACGCGGATGCCGCGACGCGCCTGCTTACCGAGGAACGGCTGGAAGCCGCAAGCTAACGCGCGATCAAGTAAGTTAGCATCGGTCCTGCCGCGAACTCACTGCACCTCTCCCGCTTGCGGGGGAGGTCGCATCGCATCGAAGATGCGTTGCGGGTGGGGGCTCTCTCCGCGATGCGACTCGTGGAGAGAGCCCCCACCCCAGCCCTCCCCCGCAAGCGGGAGAGGGAGCGCACCTTCTTCGCGGTTACTGTCCGACCTCTCAGGATCGCGCCTTAGCGCGGCTTCGGCATCCGCTTGAACCTGACACTCCTGCCGTCGGCCTGGCGGGTGGCGATGTAGCCGGCGTCGAGGCAGGCTTCGCGCTGCGGCATCTTCTCCTGCGGGCTGCGCAGGGTTTCCCACCACGACGCCCGGTGCGCGGCGCGCGGCAGCGCCGCATCGATGATCGCCTCGATCTCGTCGAAGGTCAGCACGAATTCGGGCAAATACTGCTTCTTCAGATAATCCCGCAGCGCGTCGTAGTCGTTCACAACATCCTCGATGACAATAAACCAGGGTCCGGCAACCACCCGTTAACCCATTCGGCGGCCGCTGTCGCCATTTAAGGCGACAACAAGATTTCCCGTTGCATGACGACGCTTTGGAGTGGGACATGCCATTTCGACGGGGAAACGACGCAAGGCGGCGTTGGCGGCTATCGGCAAAGCTGCTGATCGCGGCGTCGATTGCGACCGTCCTCGGCTTTTCCGCGATCTGCGCCGGCGTGATGTTCGACATGCGCCGCGGCGAGGAACAGCTGGCCCGCCGGACCCTGGAGAATTTGGCGTCAGGGATCGAGGCCGACATCAGCCGCAACGTCGAGCTTTACGACCTGTCGCTGCGCGCGGTCGCCAGCAATCTGGAAATGCCGGAGATCCGCGGCGTCAGCAAGGAACTGCGCCAGCTGATCCTGTTCGATCACGCCGCGACCGCAAAGCATTTCGGCGCGATCCAGGTGTTCGACACCAAAGGCAATCTGACCATCGACGCAGCAAGCCTCGATCCGCAGCCGGAGAACCGCAGCGACGAGGAGTATTTCGCCATCCAGCGCGACCATCCCGACGCCGGGCTGTATGTCAGCCGGCCGATGCTGCATCGCGGCGCCTACGCCATCGTGCTGAGCCGGCGCATCACCGGCGAGGACGGCCGCTTTCTCGGCGTCGTGGTCGGCTCGATCCGCTTCAGCTATTTCCACGATCTGTTCGGGCGGCTGAACCTCACGCCGGGCGACACCATCACGGTGCTACGCAACGACCGCACCATCATCATGCGGACGCCGTTCGATCTCGACGTGATCGGCAAGAACCTCGCCGAGCAGCTGGACTGGCGATCCGAGAACCTGAAGGTGGGCGGCGCGTTCTCCGGCAAGGGCCCGGTCGACGACACGCCGCGGCTCTATGTCAGACGCAGCAGCAGCGGGCCGCTTTACGTGGTGGTCGGCAAGCCGCTCGAAGCTGTCTTCAATCTGTGGCGCACCGAGGCGGTCCGGATCGGCACAATCATGGCCTTTCTGGTGCTGTTCGTGCTCAGCGCGACGCTGGTGCTGGCCCGCGAGATCGTCCGCCGCGCCGACGCCGAGGACAAGCTCGAGGAGCTGGCGACCACCGACGCGCTCACCGGCCTGAAGAACCGGCGCAAGTTCGATACCGAGATCGACCGCGAATGGCGCCGTGCCGGCCGCTACGGCCAGCCGGTCGCGCTGTTGATGATCGATGCCGATCACTTCAAGGCCTACAACGACACCTACGGGCATCAGGCCGGCGATCAGGTGCTGGTGGGAATCGCGATCTGCATTTCGGATGCGGTGCGCCGCGCCGGCGATTGCCCGGCGCGCTTCGGCGGCGAGGAATTCGCCGTGCTGCTGCCCAACATGACCGCGCTCGAGGCTTTCAACCTGGCCGAGACCATCCGCGGCAAGGTCCAGCAATGGTGCGAGGGTGAGCTGATCACGACAGTGAGCGTCGGCGTCGCCAGCATGCGGCCGCTTGCAGGCCAGCAATGGTCCGACCTGATCGAAGCCGCCGACAAGGCGCTCTACGCCGCCAAGGCCAACGGCCGCAACCAGTCGGTGCTCGCCACCGTGCCGAAGATCGCGCTGGTGGCGTGAGTTCGGCTTCGTACGTTAAATAGCATATTCGGTGTCATCACCCGCGCATGCGGGTGATCCAGTATTCCAGAGGCGCCGGCGCTTGAGCCGAGAAGCCGCGGCGTACTGGATCGCCCGGTCAAGCCGGGCGATGACAGGTGTTGGTTGGAACGCGGCCTTGTATTCTGGCTCGTAGCGGGGCGTTGACCGAAGTGCTGCGCCACCGGCGCCAGCTCAGCCGCGATGCTTTTTCTTTGGCTTCTTGCCGAACTTCGGTTTCGCCGCCGACACGTCTGGCCAGTGTCCAGCCTGGCCGGGTTTGCTTCGATGCTGCTTCTTCTTTGCAAACCTTGGCTCATCGCCAGATTTCGGCTTCGCGCCTTTGCCGTCCCGGTCGAACCGGAACGCAGCTCTCGGTTCCTGCCTTGGCGCGTAGTCTTCACGCGAACGGCCCGCGCCTTCGTTCGAATACGCTCTCGCCTCGCGGTCCGGCTTGCCGCGTCGCTTTGCGGCCGCGTCGTCGCGCGGCTCGTCGCGGCGCGGTGCGCTGTGGCCGCCGTCATCCTTGTCGCGCCAAGCATCCTGCCTGGGCTTGCGCGCCGGCTTGTCCGAGGGTGCCTGCCGCTGCGGAGCGTCCGCCAGCGGCTCGATGCGGATGGTGTCTTCCTTGTCCGGACGCTTGATCTTGACGGCGAAGGAATCTGCGACCCGCGCGGCGATCTCGAACTCGGTGGTCGTGTCCAGGATCTTGATGGCGCCGATGTCGTGCTTGTCGATGCCGCCGCGACGGCAGATCATCGGCAACAGCCAGCGGGCTTCGGCATTCTTCCTGCGTCCGATCGAGGCGCGGAACCAGACGGTGGCCTCCTCCATGCCGTGACGCGGGGAGGACTTGCCGGTCTTCGATCGCGGCCCGGCGGGACGATCCTCGCGGCGCGAGGTGCGCTCGCCGCGGCGATCGTCGCGATCGCGGCTCCGGCCATCGCCGGGATCGAGAATGTCTTCGGGCGCAGGCAGCCGCGCGCGATAAAACCGGGCCAGCGCCGCGGCGATCGCCTCGGGCGACCGTTCGGCAAGCAAGGCCTGCGCGAGCACCTGATCGTCTGATGTCACCTCCTCGGAGAACACCGCGTCCTGCAGCAGGCGGTCATGATCGAGCTTGCGGATCTCGTCCGCCTGCGGCGCAGAACCCCAGACCACATCGATGCCGGCCAGATTCAGCAGCAATTCGGCGCGGCGCCGCCGTGCCGGCGGCACCAGCAGGATGCTGACACCCTTGCGCCCGGCGCGGCCGGTGCGGCCCGAGCGATGTTGCATGACCTCCGGATCTTTCGGCAGATCGGCATGAATGACGAGGTCGAGGCTCGGCAGGTCGATGCCGCGCGCCGCCACGTCGGTCGCGACACAGACCCTGGACCGTCCGTCGCGCAACGCCTGCAGCGCCTGGGTGCGCTCGTTCTGGGTCATTTCGCCTGACAGCGAGGCCACGGAGAACCCGCGCTCCAGCAGCGCCGCCTGCAAATGCCTGACGGCTTCTCGCGTGTTGCAAAACACCAGCGCGCTCGGCGCCTCATGGAAGCGCAGCACGTTGACGACCGCGTGCTCGACATCGTCGGCGGCCACCCGGATGGCGCGGTACTCGATATCGGCATGGCCGCCCTCGTCGCCCGCGACCTCGATCCGGAACGCCTGTTGCTGATACTGCTTGGCCAGCGCGACGATGCCGCGCGGAAACGTCGCCGAGAACAGCAGGGTTCGGCGCGTGTCCGGCGTGGTCTCGAGGATGAACTCCATGTCCTCGCGGAAGCCGAGATTGAGCATCTCATCGGCCTCGTCGAGGACGACGACCCGCAATCCCGAAATGTCGAGACGCCCCCGCCGCAAATGATCGCACAACCGGCCGGGTGTGCCGACCACGATGTGGGCGCCCGCGGCAAGCTCGCGCTGCTCGCGGCGCGGGTCCATGCCGCCGACGCAGGAGACGACGCGACCGTCCGCATGTTCATAGAGCCAGGCGAGCTCGCGCTGAACCTGCAAGGCGAGCTCCCGGGTCGGCGCGACGATCAGCGCCAGCGGCGCGGCGGCCGGCTCGAACCGCTCGGCGCCGTCGAGCAGATCCTTTGCCATGGCCAATCCGTAGGCAACGGTCTTGCCCGACCCGGTTTGGGCCGAAACGAGAAGATCACGGTCGACGGCGTCGTCCGCGAGCACGGCGAGCTGGACAGGGGTCGGCTGTTCGTAGTTGCGCTCAGCCAAGGCGCGGGCGAGCGGCGAACTTGTGGTCGGGAAGGGCACGGGATGGAAAACCTTGATTGGTCCGGGTGCAGAACGTCGAGCAGGACGACCTGAGGCTGCGTACCCGGCAGGCGGCACAGCCGCATGACGATTTGGGCTGCTTTACGCCAAGAACAACCAAACCGCCATGCCCCCAAGACCCCCCAAGCCGGAAAAGGTGCCGGATCAGGCCGGCTGTCCGAGCGGGGCCTGGCCGCCGGCGATCCTGTCCACCAATCCGGACAACCGCGATCGCGGCCGGCTGGCTGCGACAATCAGGCCGCCCGCCCCGCGCAACGCGTCTGGCACGAGTTCGCAGGCCAAAAGGCGATCGCGCTGATACGGGCCGGGCATGCGGAACGCGCCGGTCTGCGCCGCCGAGAAGCCGAAGCGGTCATAATAGGCTGCATCGCCGACCAGGATGACGGCGCGGTGGCCGAGCCGCTGCGCCCGCCGCAAGGCCTGCCGCATCAGGGCGGCGCCGATGCCGAGACATCGCGCATCCGCCGCCACCGCGAGCGGGCCGAGCAGCAGGCAGGCGTGACCGGTGCCGGTCACGACCGGCCACAGCCTTAATGTGCCGACCAGCCGCCCGCCGCGCCGCGCGACCAGGGCAAGGCCGCGCGCCGGCTTGCGCCCCTCGCGCAGCCGCTCCGAGGTCTTGGCGAAGCGGCCCGGGCCAAACGCGGCATCGAGCAGGGCTTCGCGCGCCGCCACGTCGGAACGGCGCTCCCGGCGGATCGCGATCGGTTCGCGGCTCGGGGAACCAAGCAGCGGCATCACGCGACCCTCGCCAGATAGATGAAGACCTCGTCAAGGTCCCGGCACTTGAAGCGCTCGGCGAGTTCGCCCGGACGCCCCATCGCGACGACGCGGCCGCGGCTCATGATGACGACGAAGTCGCAGAGCTGCTCGACCTCGGTCATGTTGTGCGAGGACAGCAGGATGGTGGCGCCGCGGCGCTTTTGATAGGCGCGCAGCCGGCTGCGCACCCACTCGGCACGGTCAGGATCGAGCGATGCGGTCGGCTCGTCGAGCAACAGCACGTCCGGCTCGTTGATCAGCGCCTTGGCGACGGCGACGCGGGTCTTCTGCCCGGCCGAGAGCCGCCCGGTGACGCGGTCGAGCACGTCGCCGAGCTCGAAGTCCTCGATCAGTTCCTCGATCCGCGCCTTGAGATTGGCGACGCCATAGAGCCGGCCGAACACCGTCAGGTTCTGCCGCACGGTGAGCCGCCCGGGCAACGCGACATAGGGGCTTTCGAAATTCATCCGGCTGAGCACCTTGTGACGCTCGGTCGCCATGTCGTGACCGAGCACCATGGCGCGGCCGAAGCTTGGAACCACCAGGCCCATGATCATGGCGATGGTGGTGGTCTTGCCGGCGCCGTTGCCGCCGAGCAGGCCGACGGTCCAGCCCTTCGGCACGTTGAAGTTCACGTCGTCGACGGCCCAATGGGTGCGGTACTTCTTGCAGAGGTCCTCGACCGCGATGGCCGGCGCCTCATCGATACCGAGGCTCACAGGCGCGTTGTCCTGCGCGGGCGTGGTGTTTGGCGACACCGGTGTCAAATGTCTGCGGGGCAAAAAACGTTCGATGCGGCTCATGGATATCTCCCCTTACTCGCCCATGGTGAGCAGGCCGCCCTTGTGGCGGGCGCTCTGCAACAAGGCGACGAATGTGGCGAAGCCCAAGCCGAGATAGACGGCATTGAGCGCGAGGCCTTCGATCATCAGGTCGGTGCGGAAGGTGCCGTCGAGCAGCACGGCGCGCATGCCCTCGAACACATAGGTCGGCGTCAGCGACCAGGCGACCGGATGCAGCCAGAGAGGCAGCGCCTCGACCGGATAGTAGACGCAGCACAGCGGCAGCAGCACGATCATGATCGAGTAAGCGAGGCTTTCGGCGCCGAGGCCCTGGCGGATCACGAGGCCGGCGACGACGAGCCCGATCGCCCAGCTGGTCAGCACGAGGTTGAGGAAGAACGCGATCAACCCCGGCCCCATCGCATAGACGTTGAAGCCGAACAGCAGCAGCGTCAGCAATGTCACCGGCAACGTGCCGATCACCAGCCGGATCAGGCTCATCAGCATCAGCGAGGCCGCAAGCTCGAACGGCTGCAACGGGCTCATCATCAGGTTGGCGAGGTTGCGCGACCAGATCTCCTCCAGGAAGGTGAAGGTGAAGCCGAGCTGGCCGCGAAACAGCACGTCCCAGAGCAGGACGGCGCCGAGCAGCAGGCCGGCGGTCGAGGCCATCGCCGACTTGCTTTGATAGAGGTAGGTGTAGAGGAAACCCCACACCAGCATCTGCATCGCCGGCCAGTAGATGATCTCGAGCAGCCGCAGCCATGACGAGCGCAGGATGTAGTAATAACGCGCCGTCATGGCGGCGATGCGGTTCAATGACTGTGTCATGGCATCCACCCGTGCGGCTGGCATTAATCGATCTCGCGGCGGATCGGGCGGCGCTTGCCGACCTTGGGCGGAAACGCGAGCAGCGCGTTGGCCTGCACCCGGACCGGATGCTCGAGGCAGGCTGCGAGCAGATCCTCGAGATGCGCGACTGAGCCGTGCAGCCGTGACATCGGCGTATCCTGGCCGAGCACGACGCGCGCCTCGACGAGGTCGACGCCGCGCTGCACGATCTCGAACTGCGCCAGATGCAGGTTGCAGTCGAACATCCAGCGATAGGTCGCATCCAGGATGCTGCCGGCCGGCACCTTGCGGCCGTCGCGGTTGACGAAGGCGTCATTGAGCCGGCCGTCGATGCTGGCGATCTGCGACCAGTTGATATCCGACGGCGCAGGGTTGGCCGGCTGCGTGATGTAGTCGCCCTGCACGTAGCGGATGAACGGCATTGCCTCGTTGAGCAAATTGGTGATCACGGCGATGCCGGACTGACCGGCAGCCTGCGGCTGCATCGTGACGGGGTCGAGCACGTCGAGATGCACGGTGTCCTCGCAGACGTGATACTGGCCGTCGGGCATCTCGAGCGCGATCCGCGTCGCCTCCTCGGAGGAATATTCGTCGAGCACGGGCACGCCGAGCTGGCGCGACCATTCCGCACGAGCAGTGCGCGAGGAATATTCCGAATGCGTCACCGCGAGATTGAGCGAAGAGCGGAACTCGTCGACATGCGGCATCAACGCATCGAGGCTCGACGGATAGAGCGAGAGGATCTTCGGCCCGAGATAGCGCAGATGCTGGGCGACGCGCGCCGGCGGGATCAGGTTCGAGATGAAGGCGGTCGGATAGTCGCCGCCGATCGAATCGAACCACCACGGCACGGTGTAGACATGGGCGAGCAGATCCTCAGGCCGATAATTGCCGCCGCTCTGCATCGCGAACTGGCGGACGCCCTGGATGGTGTCGGTGATCACGGCGTCATAGTCGACGCGGATCAGCAACGTCTGGCCGGACGAGCCCGACGAGCGCGTCGGAAACAGGTTTTCCGGCTTGTACTTCTTGTTGACGCACTGCTCCGGGAAGGCCGCGACCAGCTCGGGCTTGGTGATAACCGGGATCTTCTGGATGTCGTCATAGTCGCGCAGATGCTCCGGCTTGAAGCCGGCAGCATCATACTTGGCGCGGTAGACCGGAATGTCGCGGTAGGCGAGTTCGACCAGCTCCTTGATGCGGGCGAACTGCCGCGCGCGGATTTCCGACACCGGCAGATAGGGATGCCGCATGCATTCGCCGAGATAGTTCGCGGTGGCTGCGACCAGCTCGGGTGCTGCCTCGTTGGCGGGCTGGAAATCCGGACGGGTGTGCTCGGTCTCCCAGAACTGGCGCTGCGGCGCGCCGGCGGCATCGGCGGGAACGAGGGACGCGGCGGCTTGATCATGCTCCGGCACCAGAGCAAGGCCGTCATCGGAAACGCTGATCGCAAGGGAGGACATAATCTTCAGCTCCATGATTGACGGGAGGACCGCCCGTTCATGGCGCTATCAATGGCTCGCGGCGCGCGTGGCCGCCGTGACGCGCCTCACACGCGCTCGCACCCCGATCGCCGCAGCAACGTAGGGCGGGTTGGTAACCCACCGCAACGCGGTGCGATGGAGCAATGGCGGGTTACGGCTTCGCCTAACCCGCCTTACGAGACTACAAGGCTGATTGCTTCAGGCCGCTACTTGCCCCACGTCGCCTTCCTGATCCGCCCCTTGCCGCCGCATTTCTTGCAGGGCTCGGGATAAATCTTCCGTCCCGGCTCGCCCGGCTGCTTCACCGCTGGAAAGCCGGTCCCGTTGCACGCCTCACACTTTTCTTCATCGGAAATAAGGTGCTTCACCATCCACCGCCTTGGATTGAAGAATCCGGAAGCCCGCGGGCGCGGACTTCTGCCACCCGTTGGTTACGAACGGCGGCGGGTTATGGTTTCAGGCGCATGGCTGCCCTGCGCAGCAACGCAATTGAGAGAGCGGGGGAACGACAACGGCACGATCGCCGTTGACAGCCTCCTCTCGACGCGACCTCACTTCGCCTTGAGCGCCTTGTCGTGGCTATCGAGCGCGGTTGCCATCAGCTTCGGCAATTGCGCGGCATAGACCTCGATGAAGGTGGCATCGCCACAGGCCTCCGGATCGCGCGCAGCCTGCTCGGCGACGCGTGCAGCCTTGGCCTCGCATTTCGCGAACACGTGCCAGAACCAATCCGGGCTCTTGCCGAGCGCCGGCTTGTGCTTCTTGATGACGGCGGCGCCGACCGCACTCATCGCGTTGACGACGCCGGCGCCCAGCGTGCTGATGGCCCGCGCGTTCAGGATATCCTCGCGCGATTGCGCGGTGGCATTGGTCGCGGTCGCTCGTCCTTTGGCCGGCATGCTCAAGCTCCTTGTCGATCCTGGTCCGTCCTGTGCGGCAGGCGAAGCATCGGCCGGGGAAGTTGAGGAAGGCTCAAGGGGCATGGTTGAGAACCGCTATGGATTTCATTCCGGTTTTACGCGCTTCCGAGCGATCGGGCCTGGAGGCATTTCTGAGTTCCCGTTAGGCGCGCGATCCGTCAGGAGCCGTTACCTTTCGCGCCATGACGGAGGATCAGCTGGCCGGCGACGTCGAACCGAAGCGTGCTCTGGTCTCAGCCCCTGTCCTTGATCCGGCTGCGATGCGCGGCCTGCTTGGCGCGGTTGCCGCAGACCGCCATGCTGCACCATCGGCGCGCACGCGCCCGCGTGTGATCGGCAAACATCAGCGTGCAGGCCGGGCCCTCGCACGCCTTGATGTCGGAAAAGCTTTCCTCGCAGACCACCTTGGCCATCGCCTCGCCGATCGGCAGCAGCAGCGTTTCGGCCGAGCGCCAGCGTCGCGTCCGCTCCAGCGCGAAACCGTCATGATCATCGTGACGATGCGGCACGATGCGGCTGAACGCTTGATCGCTTTCGAGCAGCCGGTTCAGCGGCTCCAACTCCTTAAGCGCCCGCGGCGTCAGCGGCCGGCCCATATGCTTGCGGACGAAGCCGCGGAACCATTCGCGCAGATCGCGCGCCTGACCGGCGACGCGGTCGAGGTCGCCCGGTGCCGCGCGCGCCTTCAGCTCGTCGACCACATCTGACGGCACCAGCTTTGCCTGCGCGAGCCAGCGCAACAGGCCGCCCCCATCGGCGATCCAGTCGACCGGGGTATCGACCGGGGTCGCGATCGAATTGATGAAATCGAGACCGAGGCTATCGGCGATGAACATCGCGGGCGGGTGGGATTGCACGGTGACGCCCTCCTGGCGGCTTATTCGATCTCGCCGCAAATAACCTGATAAAAGCCTGTTGACAAGTTACGAACACTGGATCATAAGCGCCGTAACCTGTCAAATGCCATTCTAGAGGTTACTGACAGTTCCGCCTGAAACAAGGGAGCTCAAGATGTCGAACAAGGATGTCAGCGTGGTGCTCGCTCATGGCGCATGGGCCGACGGGTCGAGCTGGGCGCGGGTGATCACCGCGCTCGACGCCGACGGCATCACCGCGGTGGCGGCACCGTTGCCGCTGACGTCGCTCGCCGACGACGTCGCCGCGCTGAACCGCACGCTGGACCGCATCGAGGGACCGGTCGTGCTGGCGGGCCATGCCTATGCCGGCGCTGTGATCGCCGAGACCCGCTCGCCGCGCGTCAAGGCGCTGGTCTATGTCGCGGCGCTGGCGCCGGACGAGGGCGAGACGGTGGCCGATGTGTTCTATCGCGCACCGCCGCATCCGTTCGCGCCCAAGCTCGCACCTGACGCGAACGGCCTGATCTGGCTGCCCGAGCCCGCCTTCGCATCGGCCTTCGCGCAAGGCGCACGCGCCGAGGACCTCGCGGTGCTCGCCGCCGTGCAGCGGCCGATCTCGCCAGCCTGCATCACCGTGCCGGTCGGCCGCCCGCTCTGGAAGGATGTCCCGAGCTGGTTCCTGGTTGCCGAGGAGGATCGGATGATCGCGCCCGAGACTCAGCGCAGCATGGCGGCGCGGATGAAGGCTGCCGTCCGTTCACATGCCGTCGATCACACCCCGATCGTGACGGCACCAAAGCTCGTGGCCGACTTCATCCGGGAAGCGATCGGCGCGCTTGCCTAGCAGACCAAATCCTAACCTTCCCCACGATCACGACCACAGGAGTGACAGATGTCCGAGATCAAGTATCGCACGGCCGATGTCGACGGCTTCAAGGTGTTCTACCGCGAAGCCGGTTCGCCTGGCGCGCCAAAACTGCTGCTGCTGCACGGCTTCCCGAGCGCGGGACACATGTTCCGTGATCTGATCCCGCTGCTCGCGGACAAGTTCCACATCGTGGCGCCTGATCTCCCCGGCTTCGGCCAGTCCGACATGCCGCCGCGCGACAAGTTCGCTTACACGTTCGACAGCATCGCCGGCGTGATCGATCGCTTCACCGAGGTGATCGGCTTCGACCGCTTCGCGGTCTATGTGTTCGACTACGGCGCGCCGACCGGCTTCCGCCTGGCGGTGAAACATCCGGAACGGATCACCGCGATCATCTCGCAGAACGGCAACGCCTATGAGGAAGGCCTCAGCGACGGCTGGACCCCGATCAAGGCCTATTGGCAAGACCCGTCGCCGGCGAACCGCGACGCGCTGCGCGCCTTCCTGACGCCGGACACCACGCGCTGGCAGTACACCCATGGCACGTCGGATCCGCAAGCCGTGTCGCCGGACGGCCAGAACCTCGACAATTACTACATGACGCGGCCCGGCGCCCATGACGTGCAGCTCGATCTGTTCGGCGACTACAAGAGCAACGTCGCGCTCTACCCGGCCTTCCAGACCTACTTCCGCACCCATCAGCCGCCGTTCCTCGCGGTGTGGGGCAGGAACGATCCGTTCTTCCTGCCGCCGGGCGCTGAAGCGTTCAAGCGCGACAATCCGAAGGCGGAGGTCAAATTCCTCGACACCGGCCACTTCGCGCTGGAAACCCATGTCGCCGAGATCGCGCAAGCCATCCGCGAGTTCCTGAGCCGCAGACTCACGCGCCGACGCTAGCCGCTGCTTGACGGCGTAAGCTGAGCCGGCGCGGCCGCCTACTGCGGCCCCTGCGCGGCGCGCGCCGCGAACATCGCCAGCAGCCGGCCCCAATCGCCTTCGGTATCGAACACGCGGCGCATCTCGGCGGCGCGGGCGCCGTAACGGTCGAGCTTGCGATGCTCCAGCTCGACGCGGGTGGCGTCCTTGCCGTCGGCGACGAAGCGCACCTCGATCTCGGTCTTCAGGTTCCGATCGTACTGCCAGTCCGCCGTGATGTCCCACGACAGCACGAGGCGCGACGGCGGCTCCCAGAGCAGCACGCTGCCCCAGTCGCAGGTGCTGCCGTCGTCGCCGCGCTCGTACCAGCGGCCGCCGACGTGCGGCTCGATGATCGCATCGACCGCGTTGGTCTTGCCGATCTTGTAATGCGCGAGCGGCCACCACGTGCCCATCTGGTCGGTGAAGACACGCCAAGCCACCGCCGGCGGCGCCTCGACATTCATCACCTTGCGGACGCTGTAGGGATCGTAACTGTCGGAGGTCGCTTGCGTCGTCATCGGGATCTCCTCTCTTTTGCGGCTTCGCGTTCGGCCGCTTGCTTGAACGCAGTGAGTGTCTTGTCCCAGAATCCGTCGAGCCAGCCGCGCAGGCTTTCCAGCCCGCGAGTGTCGATGGCGTAGAGCCGCCGCGTGCCTTCGATCCGCACCACGGCGAGGCCCGCATCCTTGAGTACCCGAAGATGCTGCGAGACCGCCGGACGGCTCACCTTGAGGCCGTCGGCGATCTCCTGCACCGATCGATTGCCCTCGCGCAGCCGCTTGAACACCAGGCGGCGGGTCGGGTCTCCCAGCGCGTCGAGCGCGCGTTCTGCGCTGATCATGATCGTATCGTCCGTTGTCGAAATTATCGTAAGTCTGTGCTTACGGTAAGTCAAGGCTAACGGATCGGGCGAAAATGAAACGGCGCGGCTCCGATCGAAGCCGCGCCTTGGCGGGAAGCGGGAGCAGCTTACACGGCAGATACGTCCTGACCCGGTCGCGCTACGAATAGCCGATCAAGAACCCATTTGAATGCCGCAGACGTGACTTGCACGCTGCCGGTCCTGCTCCGACAACGCGCGAAGGCTCCATCGTGAATTTCTGGGGGATACGAAATGAGCTTTCGGATTCTTGCCGGGACTGCCGTTGCGGTCGCGGCAACGTGCTCGGCAATTCCGATCCTGCTTGCGCGCGATGGCGCCGGGCCGCTGTCACCGGCAACGCTGGCCGACATCGCCCGCGTCGAAGCCGCGATCGACCGCATCGAGGCCGACACCCTGACGCGCCTCGCGGCCGTTCCCGACAATCAGGTGCAGCAGATCGAGTTGCTCGGCAAGTTGCTGCTGTTCGACAAGCAACTGTCGGTGAATCGCAACGAAGCCTGTGCCTTCTGCCATGCGCCGGAGACCGGATTCACTGGACCGATCTCGGAGATCAACCGCACCACGGGCTCCTATCCCGGCTCCGTCCGCACCCGCTTCAGCGAACGCAAGCCACAGACCCACACCTACGCGCCGCTGGCACCGGTCCTGCACTACAACGAAGGTCAGGGCGACCTGGTCGGCGGCAATTTCTGGGACATGCGCGCGACCGGACGGCGCCTCGGTAATCCCGCCGCCGAGCAGGCCGAAGGCCCGCCGACCAATCCGGTCGAGATGGGCCTGCCCGACATCGCCTGCGCGGTGTATCGCGCCTCGCAGCGCCCCTATCGCGGCTTGTTCGAGGCCATTTGGGGCGCACAGGCGTTCGCGATCGACTGGCCGGCCGACGTTGAGACAGTCTGCGACACGCCCGGACCACCATCCGCCAGCGATCCGCTTCCGGTGCATCTCGGCAATCTGGATCGCGGCCGCGCGGCAAGCACCTTCGACCAGATGGCGCAGTCGATCACAGGCTACGAAGCCTCGCATGAGGTCACGGCGTTTTCCTCGAAATACGATGCGGTGCAGGCCGGAAAAGCCACCTTCACTCCGCTGGAGCAGCAGGGATACGAGGTCTTCCGCGGCAAGGGCCGGTGCAACGAATGTCATCGCGACGGCGGCCCCGGAGAAGATCCACTGTTTACCGACTTCACCGCCAGCAACATCGGGACGCCGGCGAACCCGGAGCTACCGTATTACGTGGAAAACACGCCTGATGATCGCGGCTATGTCGCGAACAAGGATGGCACTGCGTTCGTCGATGGCGGAGTTGGCGCCTTCCTGGCGAACGGTCATCCGCTCAGTCAACCCTCCGCAGTCGACGCGCGCTGGAAGCCGCTGGCGCCGCAGACCCGCGGCCGATTTCGGGTGCCCACGCTGCGCAATGTCGACAAGCGGCCATCGCCCGATTTCGTCAAGGCCTACGGCCATAACGGCTACTTCAAGAGCCTGAAAGAGATCGTCCACTTCTACAACACGCGTGACGTGCTGCCGCGTTGCGCCGTACACGATACGCGCGAAGGCACCGGCTGCTGGCCGGCGCCGGAGACCACCGACAACATGAACACCAGCAAGACCGGCCATCTCGGCCTCACCGACCAGGAGGAAGATGCGCTGGTCGCGTTCATGCAAACGCTGACGGACGGGTACACGCCGGCGAAGAACTAGCTCGCCTGCCGCCTACGCCCCCGTCACGCGCCAGATCACGTTGCCGACATCGTCGGCCACCAGCAGCGAGCCGTCGGGGCCAAGCGCGACGCCGACCGGGCGGCCATACGACACCTTCTCGTCGGGCGCGAGGAAGCCCGACAGGATGTCGCGCGCCGGACCCGAGGGACGGCCGTTCGTGAACGGCACGAACACCACCTTGTAGCCCGACAGCGTCGAGCGATTCCACGAGCCGTGCTGGCCGATCGCCATGCCGTCGGGGAAACCCGGCAGCGTGCCCTGGGGCATCCAGCACAGGCCGAGCGATGCAGTGTGGCCGCCGAGCGCGTAGTCCGGCTGGATCGCCTTGGCGACCATCGCCGGATCCTGCGGCACGCGATCGTCCACCGTCTTGCCCCAGTAGCAATAGGGCCAGCCATAGAAGCCGCCGTCGCGCACCGAGGTCAGGTAGTCCGGCGGCGTCTCGTCGCCGATGCCGTCGCGCTCATTGACGACGGTCCAAAGCACATTGGTGGTCGGCTCCCATGCGAGCCCGACCGGGTTGCGCAGGCCGCCGGCGAAGATGCGGCTGGTGCCGGCGGCGAGATCGAGCTCATAGATCGCGGCACGGCCTTCCTCGACCCTCATGCCGTTCTCGGCGATGTTGCTGAGCGAGCCGACGCCGGCATAGAGCTTCTTGCCGTCGGCACTCGGCAGCAGGCTGCGCGTCCAGTGCCCGTCGGGCTTGAAGGTGACGAGCTTGCGTCCCTCCGCCGTGATGCGATCCGCGCCCGCGGTGTAGGGAAACGCGACCACGCCGTCGGTGTTGCCGACATAGAAGGTGTCGCCGATCAGTGCCATGCCGAACGGCTGGCGCAGCCCCTCCATGAAGGCACCGCGGCTTTCGGCGACGCCGTCGCCATCGCGGTCGCGCAGCAGCGTGATGCGGTTGGCGCTGACGCCGAGCGCGGCGGCGCGGCGCATCGTCGCCTGCATCGCGTAGTGGAAGACACTGCGCGGCGTTCCCGAGATTTGCGTCGCCTCCGCGATCAGGACATCGCCGTTCGGCAGCACGTTGATCCAGCGCGGATGATCGAGCCCGGCGGCAAAGGCGTTAACCTTGAGCCCTGCTGCTGCGGTCGGAAGCTGGCCCTTGTCCCAGCCCCGTGCGGTCGGCATCTTCAGCGTCGGGATCGCGCCCTGCGACTTCGCCGCCGGGATTTGCGGCGCGCTGCCCCAGGCCGGTGCGGGCTCGGCGCCCTGCATCCGCCGCCACGCCACGGCGCCGGCCCCGATCGCCGCGACGACGCGGGCAAAAACTCCAGACGTGCTCATGAACTTCCCCTGTTAGATTCGCCTTGCCCGCCGGCCTCGGGCCGCAGCAGCATTCGCATAATGCCGACCCTGATGACAGTAGTTATACGATCTTCGCATCCGCCATCGAATCGGGGAGACTGGCCGTACGCTCCCTTGTCAGAGCGTTTTCCTCCCTGAGACCTTGCCCGCCCCGGTCGGCGGGCTTCCTTTTACGAAGCGTCCGGCTTTTCGAAGCACTGCGGGCGCGGCCGGCTGCGGGGCGTTATAGCCGGAAACGCATAGCGGCCCAGCACCAGATGCATTGGACCGGGCACAGCGACGGCGCCGGCCGTTCAGGGTGCGAACAACTCTCACCAAAACATGATCACGAGCGACGCCGGTCCCGAGGGCAACAACAACGGCACGCTGACCGGCGTCTATCGGCAGTGGTAGCCCACGCAAATCTGAAGGCCCATCGCTCGGCTTGAGCGATGGGCCTTTTGCTATTCGTCAGCCGCTATGATTGACGCCGCAACGATGCGGCTCACCTCACCATCGCGCCGTAGACGATGTCCTGCACGTTCTCGCGATAATATTTGCGCAGCTCGCCGGGAGCTGCGGTTCCGACCACCACGACGAGGCGCTCCTTCGGATCGCAGAAGAACTGCGTGCCGTAGGCACCGTTCCAGGTGAACTCGCCGGGATTGCCGGGCACCGACGACAGCCCCTCGCTGGTCCGCACCGCGACCGCCAACCCGAAGCCGAAGCCGCCGCGATGCGGCTCGACCGCGGCGACGTTGTTCTTGATCTCGGGCCCGAGATGGTTCGACGTCATGAGGCGCACCGTATTGGGGCTGAGGATGCGCTTGCCGTCGAGCTCGCCGCCATTGAGCAGCATCTGTCCGAAGCGGACATAGTCGCCGACGGTCGCGAACGAGCAGGCGCCGCCGCAGTCGAACTTGGTCGGCGTGTCGAGCAGCTTGATGGCTTGCGGCTTGCCGGTGAGCGGGTCGTTGGGGAACGGATGCGCCAGACGCGCGCGCTGGGCGTCGGTCGGGTGGAACGTCGCTTCCTTCATGCCGAGCGGTTTCCAGACATTGGCCGAGAGATAGTCGCCGAGCCGCTGGCCGGAAACCTTCTCGACGACGGCACCGAGCACGTCGATCGAGAAGCCGTATTCGAACTCGGTGCCGGGCTGATGCACCAGAGGCAGCTTGGTGATGCGGTCGATGAAGGCCGCCGTGTCGCCTTCGACCGCGGGCGCCGTGCCGTCGGGATAGAGCCGCGCCAGCGCGCTCGAGCTGTCGGGCCGGCCGCCATACATCAGGCCCGAGGTGTGGCGATAGAGATCGTGGACGAATATCGGCCGGGCCTGCGGCTCCATCGTCAGCGAGCCGTCGGCCTGCTGCACGCCGACCTTCATGTCGGCAAACGCCGGATAGAACTCGGCAACCTTGGCCTGCAGCGGCAACCGGCCCTGCTCCATCAGCGTCAACCCCGCAACCGCCGCCATCGGCTTGGTCATCGAGGCCAGCGCGAACACCGCATCGATCGGCATCGGCGTGCCCTTGACCGGATCGAGCTGGCCATAGGCCTTGTAGTGCACGAGCTTGCCGTCGCGCGCGATCGCCACCACAGCGCCGGGCACGCGCTTGGCCGCAATCTCGCGCGCAAAGAAATCGTCGAGCCGCGCCAGCCCCTGATCCGAGAAACCGGCCTGATGCGCCGAAGCTTCCGGCAGCGGCGGCGCGGCGTGGGCGATGTTGACGGCAAGACATGTGGCGGCGGCAGCCGCGGCAATGGCGAACGTTCTCATTGTTTCCTCACCAGGGACCGCGGGCGATTGTTATGAATTCGCTGCCCGCTCCGGCAGAATTAGATCACGCCGGCAGAGGCGACAAGGCGTCGCGGCGCGCGGCGGTGTCGCCGGGGCGCATGTCTCCCGCCGTGACGTCGCCTGCAGCGAAGAACGGCTCGACCTCGTGCTCAAACGTCTTCAGTGCGGCGCCGATCGCCTGGTGCATGTCGAGATATTTGTAGGAGCCGAGCCGGCCGCCGAAGACGACGTTCGGATGCGACGCCGTCATGGCGTGATAGGACGCGAGCATCGCGCGGTCGGCGGCGGTGTTGATCGGATAATACGGCTCGTCGGTGCGGCCGGCGAAGCGGGAATATTCGCGGTAGATCGTGGTCCGCGCCGCAGCATGCGCGCGCTCCGGATGCAGATGCCTGAACTCGTGGATGCGGGTGAACGGCACCTCGGCGTCGGCATAGTTGATGACGGCGGCGCCCTGGAAATCGGCGACGTCATGGACCTCGCGCGCGAAGTCGACGGTGCGCCAGCCGAGATGGCCGCAGGCATAGCCGAAGAAGCGGTCGATCGGGCCGGTATAGATCACGAGCTGGCGGGGCGTGATGCGGTCAGCGACGTCGAAATAGTCGACACCGAGTTGCACCGCGATCCCCGGATGATCGAGCATCCGGCGGAAGATCGCGGTGTAGCCGTCGAGCGGCATGCCCTCGTAGCGGTCGGCGAAGTAGCGATCATCGAAGGTGAAGCGCACCGGCAGGCGGCCGATGATATCGGCCGAGAGCTCGCGCGGATCGGTCTGCCACTGCTTCTGCGTATAGCCGCGGATCAGGAGATCGTAGAGCGTGCGGCCGACCGAGGCGATCGCCTTGTCCTCGAGATTGCCGATCCCGGAGGCACCATGCCTCCCGGCGGCGCCATGCGCCGCCGCCTCGGCCGCGATCACGGCGCGCGCCTGGTCCGGCGACATGATGCGGCCGAACGCGGCGCACACCGTCGCAAGGTTGATCGGCATCGAATAGACGCGGCCGTTCGCCACCGTGAAGACGCGGTGACGGTAGTCGGCGAATTCGGTGAAGCGGTGCAGATAGCGCCAGACGGTCTCGGAATTGGTGTGGAAGATATGCGTGCCGTAGCGGTGCACCTCGACACCGCTGTCGGAATCGACTTCCGAATAGGCGTTGCCGCCGATATGCGGACGGCGGTCGAGCACGCAGACCGAGCGGCCGAGCCCATTCGCCACCTGCTCGGCGATCACGGCGCCGAAGAAGCCAGCGCCCACCACGACGACGTCGAAGCACTCAAGCTGCATGTGGCCCCCGCCCCGCGCGGGCCCGGGCGATGGGCCGCCGCGACATCTCGACGGAGCTTCAACGGCGCTGCGGCAGACTTCCGGCGAAGATTTTGGTTAAGGCCATGATAATTCCGTGCCCGGAACAGCCGGCTCGGCCGTTGAACGAGAAGCATGCGAGGCGGTGGATTTGTCCGCGCGCGCAGCAACAGCATCATGCGCGGGGGCCCCATGTCCGTAATCTGCGTCCTGTATTCCAGCAACACGACCTATGATTCGCTGCGCGGTATCCTTGCGATGGCCGCCGCCGAGCTCGACCGGCTCGGGCATGAGGTCAAGATGCTCGACCTGCTGGCGCCGGATTTCTCGGCCCGGCTCAATGCGCTCTTGCCGCGGAAGACCGAGACGATGGCGCTCGGCTTCTCCGGCATCGGGCTCGATATCCACACCAAGGACGGCAGGCTGTTCTGGGACGTCGCCCAGATCCCCGTCTTCACCTGGTTCTGCGATCACCCCTGCTATTTTGCCAAGCGGCACGGACTCGAGAGCCGCTATGCCGCGCATGGCTACGTGTTCCCGGACCACGCCGCGTTCAACCGCGATCATCTGGGTGCCAACGGCGCCGTGTTCGCGACCCATATGGGCATCCCCGATCCCGGCTTCTTCGGCGGCCTGCCGCCCGAGCAGCGCAACGGCCGGCTGATCTTCGCCAAGTCCGGCTGGAATCCGCTGGCGCTCGAGCGCGGCTGGCGCAAGACGATGCCGCCAAAGCTGTTCGCGCTGCTGTTCGATGCGATCGCCGAGGCGCGCGGCAAGACCTGCGGCGCGTTTCCAAAAATCATCGTCGATGTCGCCGAGCGGCATCTCGTCTATCTGAAGCCGGGCGGCGACCTGTTCAACGTGATCCTGACCCGGCTCGATAACTACACCAGAGGGGTGCGCACGCGCGAGGTGGGCGCGGTGCTCGCCGACTATCCGGTCGATTTCATCGGCGGCGGCTGGAGCGATCTCGACGTCAGCGGACGCCCGGCCCGCGTGCTCGGCGCGATGACCTTCGATGCGATGCGCGAAGGCCTCGGCAGCTATCTCGCCGCGGTCTCGCTCAATCCCAATATCGACCTGTCGCTGCACGACCGGGTGTTCTTCGCGCTCGGCGCCGGCACCGTGCCGGTGTTCGACGCCAACCGCTTCTCGGCTGCGGAGATGCCGTATCTCGCCCGCTTCACCTTCAACCAGGATACGACCAGCATCGCCGCCGCCGTCGAGGCCGTGCTGGCCGATCCGGCCGCGGCGCAGGCGGCGACCGCCACGACGATGCGCGAGCTCTATCCGCGCTTCTCGATGCAGCGGTCGGTGCAGGACATCCACGAGATCACGATGTCGATCGCGGGCGCCGCCGGCGCCAGTCTGTTGCCGGCCGAACCGGTGCCGGCAGGCGTCTGGACGCCGAAACAGGCGGCCTGATCGCACCGCCATTTCCGTGGCCGCCTCGCGCCGGCTGCGCTACCGTGGGCCCGTCACGACCGACCGGGTCCAGCATGAACCGCCGCGCGTTTGTCTCGGGACTGGCCATCGCCGCGGCGCTCAGCGTCGACTATTGTGCGAGTCGCTCGAGCGGATTAGCAGGCGCTCGCTGATCGGTGAGTACCTGTCCTTGAGCCATCCGCTCCCGCATCATCCCCACTACGGACGTCACCTGCTCAAAGGCCCGATCGTGGGCATCGTCCCCCGCTACAGCCAACTTGGTCAAATCATAGCCGGCGCAGGTATCGCAGTTGTGGGCGGCGTCAAGGTCGCGCGGCTACAGAATGCGCGAGGCGTCATCCTGGAATTGCGCGGAGTTCAAGGGGGCTTCGAAGCTTCGCTAGGCCTGGGCGGGATCGCGATTAATCTTCGCTAGCCGTGAACCCATAAATCGGCCGAGCTGACGGCTCGCGAGAGTCCGCTATCCCCCGGTAGCGATCAACTTCTGCATCGCAGCGAAATGACGCGATGGGCCATGAGCGGACTCAGTGCATCAGTTCTGTTTCAGGAATTCCAGGAGCGCATTGTTTACGTCTTTGGCGCGCTCTTGCTGAGTCCAATGACCGCAACCTTTCAAGACTATTGTCTCGCGAAGCAAGGGCACGAACTGTTTCAGGCTAGGGACGAGATGGCTCCAACTCGGCGATCTGTAAACCCCGTCTCGGTCGCCAACGATATAGAGTGCCGGGACCTGAACCTTTGCGCCAGACCATGGTGCGAGCAGTTCCCAGTTCCGATCAATGTTGCGATACCAATTCAAACCTCCTCCAAAGCCGGTGCGCTTGAACTCATCAACGTAAAATTCGATGTCATTGTCCGTGAGCCACGTCGGCAATGATTGGGTTGTAGGCTTCCCATCAAGCCACCCCCCCTCAATAGGAAGCATCGTGAGCGACGCAGGATCTTCAACCGGCGCATCGCCGGATAGAGCAAACAATGTTGTCTTGATTGCGTTGTGGACGTCCTTTTCGAGTTCTGCCTCGGCAACGCCCGGCGTCTGGAAATACAGTTGATAGAAGCGCTGCTTTTCGGTCCTCGGCATGAGGGTGCTTGGTCGGTTGGGACCACGCACCTGAAACGGCACGCTTAAGCCAACGACGGCCCTAAATCGATCCGGTCTGAACAGAGCACAGCGCCAAGCGACCGGCGCTCCCCAATCATGTCCGACAACGACTGCTTGATCCGTACCGATCGCGTCGAGCAATCCGACCATGTCTCCGGTCAAATGCAATAGAGTGTATTGATCGATCGCATCCGGTTTGTCCGTCTGCCCGTAACCACGCATGTCGGGCGCGATGGCCCGATATCCGGCGGCAGCGAGCGCTTCCAATTGGTGCCGCCACGAATACCAGCACTCCGGAAAGCCATGGCAGAGAAGCACGGCGGGGCCGCTCCCTGCTTCGGCCAAGTGCATTCGAATGCCATTTGCCTCGATAAATCGATGCGAGATCGTCATTGCCAACCCCGTAAGATCATTGATCTGATAGCTAATCAGTCACATTGTGAGCTCCAGCCACAACCGAAGTGGCTCCGCTGACCCCCAGTCGAACGGCGGACCGCCAAAACGACATGCTCTACGAATTTGTTTTCGAGCCCGCACCGCGCCTCCGGCAGCATCGGCGCAAGGTCGGCTAAGGGTCATTCGCGACGAGGCCGCGCCAGCCGCAAGTCCGGCCATGTCCCTTATGCCAGCATGGGCGAACATTCCGCCAAAACGAAATCGCAAAGACCCGATCTGCTTCAGCCCGTATCTGTATCGCGCGCGGAACTTGATCGCGCGGTTCTTCAACAAGATCAAGCAATGTCGGCGTGTCGCACCCCGATATGACAAACTCGTCGCCAACTATCTGGCGTTCGTCAAGCTCGCATCAATCCGAATTTGGCTGCGTGCTAATGAGTCCACGCCCTATAGGCCGTGGACCCAAGGTCAGCGTCGAGGTCTACTAATCCTACCTCAAGTGATCTCGAGCCGCTCAATTGCGCTCCGTCAAAAAAAGGACAACCCCCCGGCGATTTAGGTCCAAACCTCGGGTTCAAGCCGGAGGTCTTCTGGCACATTTAATCTAATCCAAAGCCAGGGCATCAGCTGAGCGCTTGCATTCTAAGCCCAACGATCCAGCCCCTCCGGCAGACTCGCAGATCACCCCGTCGTCGCGAAAGCGGCCGCTGAACGGTCTTACCCTCAACTGGATTTTGAGCCGCTCAATCGTTCTCTCAAAAGCAAAACCCCGGCGTTTTGGCGCCGGGGTCTCGATTAGATGGCAGTCAGGCCAACCGGTATTACCAGTTGCGCTGAGCGCGGAGCATCAGGAGAACCGTATTCTGGTCCTTCAGCTCGTACAAAGCTGCGGGCTTGCCAATCGGAGTGCTGGGCGCCACGACTGTACCTGCGGCCTTCTGATCCAGATGGGTGTAGGTGAAGTCCGCCGAGAAGGTCAGGTTCTTGACGGGGGTCCACTGGGTCTGCGTGCCGATCTGCGCAATGTTGTAGTCGGGGTTGCAGGTCGTGATAGCAGCTCCGCTGCCCGCGGGAGCAAGTGCGCTCCGGAGCGAACCACCGACGCCGCCAATACCGCAGATCAGGACCTTGGCCGTGTCGTTGTACATAATACCAGCATAGGCACCGTAGATCGACGTGTTCCAGTACGGGTTCCAGTTGTGCACATATGCACCGCGGAAGCCCCACGTCTTGACCAACTGCTGTTGTGTTCCGGTCGCGAACACCGAGTCCGGCGCGATGCCGAACGCTACGCTCTGATAGGCGCCGGCCAGATTGGTGCCACCGTAAATGGTATTCGCACCTGCGCTACCGGCGAGGTCCTGGATGTTGTAGCGGGTCGCACCGTCCGTATACACGCCCTGCATGTTGATGGTGTCGCCAGGTCCGGTCGGGATGTTCTTGATCGACAGAGCCAACTGACCCGCCCAGCCCCACTTGTCGTCCGGATGACCGGTCAACTCAGTGCCGCCGTAGTAGGCCGCGTGGTTGTCATGCGCCGCGAACGACGCCTGGAACAGTCCCCAAGCTTGGTCGACGCGCAGCATCGCGACGAAGTCCGGTGCAACCGTGCCAGCGTAGTCGCTCGCGCCGAAAGGACCGGTAGCGCCGATAGCGGCGCCAATAGGACTGAGGGCGCCAAGATTGGCCACACCAGCCTGATAGTACTGGGTCTGATCCTGAGCCGACAGAGACAGCGACACGCCGTTGCCGAACTGAGCGGTGTAGGTGAACTGGTTCACACCAGTGATCGTACCGCCGCCGCCGACGAGACCGTCGTAGTTGTTGCCCGGATAGTTGGCCCACGGAGCCGAGAACTGCGAGACCGCCTTACCCATGGTGAAGCCGGCGAACTGGATGAAGGCGTAGTAGACGCCGACCGTACCGCCTGCAACCGCGCCGGAGTTGGCGTTGTTCGGAGCCTGAGCCGTGCCGATCGGCGAGTAAACGGTCGCGCCGGTGCCCTGTCCGGCGTAGGTGTCCGACGTCCACGAGAACGTCGCATCGAAGAAGGTACGGACGACACCGTATTCGGTCGCCGTGCGCGTATCGATGTTCAGGTCTTCACGAGAGCGCCAGGTGTAGCCGTTGGTGAAACGGTTCTGTGCGCCGCCAGCACCCGAGGTGTTGCCGGTGTTGTCCGAGTTGGTGTTCGCGAGAACATCCATACGCAGGTAGCCACCCAGCTTGATACAGGTATCGGTGCCCGGGATGTAGTAGAAACCGGGACCATACAGGGAGCAAACCTTCACGTACTCGACCGCTTTGGCCTTGACGGGAAGATCGGCCGCCTGAGCTCCGCCGACCGCGGCGAGAGCCGCCGCCGAGCCGAGGATAAGGCTCTTAACCATCTTCATGTTAAACCTCCAAGTTGCTCTATCTCAGGGAAGGTTCCGGATCCGCCGGGTAAGACACCCTCAGGTTGGTTCCCTTTGTCCCTTAAATCCCCGCTCAGTCGCTTCGCGCCTTCGGACACACCCGCATGAACGCGAGGGACTTAAGCGAACCACCTAAAACGGGACGACCTTGGGATGCCCCCCTCCGTCGCAGTTCCATATGAGACAGAAGGCCCCCGATCACGCAACAAAAGACCGCTCGCGTTTGGGGCCGTTTGCGCTGTTTTTAAGCCACTGTTGCGAAATGATCACGGCCCCGTTACAAACGGGATGCGCCGTAAGGCACTGATAATGATTATTTTTTTTGACTTTTATTGTCGATTAGAAGCAAAAGCCGAAGCCGCAGCGCAACCGCTTCGGTTCTCCCAACTACCCCCAAGGGAAGGGAACTGTGTAGTCAGGTTTGACCGGCTGATTCCTCGCTTTGGCAAAGATCCACTAGCCTCGGAGCAGCCCGCACCCAGACCAACCTACTTTTTCTCGCTCCTGGCGCATCCAATCTGAGGGCGCCCGCGAGAGATCGTAAGCCTCACCCCCCGAGTTGAGACGACACAGCATAACTTCTCTCACAATAGCTCCAATCATCGCGCGAACCTCATCGTGCGGGACTAAAGGCTCATGTCGTTTAGACCGCACTCCTTCCTGCCTAATTTCCTCCCACAAGGAATCTACATGTCGGCGTCCAGCGATACCGAGAGCGCCGCAGGACAAATCGGGGGCGGACTCGGGATCCTCCGCTCTCGTCGCCGTGGCCAGAACAATCGACGCTGCACGCCTTTGCGAGTGCTTCAGGAAACGAAAGCGATTCTGAACGCTGGAGAACGTCCTCTTCAATGTGGTTGCAATAGCAGGCCACTCTTGCTTGCGGCGCACCAGCTCGAGGAGTTGATCATCCTCCTCAGGCGTCCAACGTTGCCCTCCGAGAGAGCTGCTTGTTTGAGATGGAAATGTCCTTGCCTTATCCACCGAAGAGACCTCTACCCAGCCGTTATCGAAAGTCGATTTGAAACGAACCAATCGATATCAAATGAAGTACCGACCGGCTTCAACGTACCAGTGAAGGCTTGAGGATAGGCGGCGTCGTATTCCACTTTAGCAAGCTACAGCCTGCGAACATCGCGGTCCGTGGATGCCTAATGCACTGACACTAGATCGCCGCGAACCACTCAGTCGCTCTGTGCGCCGTGGGCGCAGGACATCTCCTCAGAGTCTGCCCCGAACAAGGAAGCGGCATTTTGGCCCGCTCGGAATCAAGAAAATGCGATGTGGCTGAACCAGCACGGCTACCGCTCCAGGAACGGCTCGCTCTTCGGCACCGGCACGATCCATGAAATCCTCACTCGCGTCGCCTACACGGGCGTGCGTCGCTTCAACGAATTCAACCGCAAGGGCGATGGCGAACGCAAGGACGTCTCAGAAATCGTCGAATATGAGATTCCGGCAATCATCGACCGTGCCGTCTTCGATGAAGTTCAGGCCCTCATGACATCGCGTCAGCCCAGGGTCAGAGGACCTGTCTGACCTCAGCGCCGTCGCTGTTGGGCGGCCTGGTGCGTTGCGACTGCCAAAACTCACGCGCCCTGACGACGGCCACCGGCACCTCGCGGACACGCGAGATCTACACCTATTACAAGTGTGTTCAGTCCTGCAAGCAGGGACGCCACAAGGACGAGAGCGCGAATTGATCCGACCCTAAGGGAGCGGGTGCCTGCTCTGAGGGCAGGCAGGGACAAGGCGGCCGAGGCCCCAAGAAATCCAGCGCGACCCCGATCGAGATTGATCCGGTCGCCATTGATCGGTTCACTCGCCTGATGCGTGAGCAGCTCACCTCGGGCGACGTCGCCGCGCGGAAGGCCTCCCTGGCGAGTGTTGTAGACGCGATCATCGTTTCGGAGGACAAGATCCGGATCGTCGGCTCAAACGACAATATTCGGTCCACATTCGGACCCGAGGGACAACCCAAGCGCCGGGTTCGTAAATCTGTTCAGGAATGGTGCCCAGGGGCGGGATCGAACCACCGACACTGCGATTTTCAGTCGCATGCTCTACCAACTGAGCTACCTGGGCATACTCGCGGGCCCGAAAAGGCCGCAGCGAGCGGGCGGTTTATAGAGAGGTCGGGGCGCTGTGTCCACCCGCCTTCGCCAAGGGCTTCGGCGCGGCGGGCCCGCCTGGCGTTGTTTCCCCAACTTGTTGGGAAATCTTGGCTATTCCGGGTCCTCCACGTCGTCCTCGCGACCGGGGACGACATAGCGGCCGCTGAGCCAGCGGTTGAGATCAACGTCGCGGCAGCGCGGCGAACAGAACGGGAGAAAGGCCTGCTGGGCAGGCTTGCCGCAGATCGGGCAGGCGCGCGGGGCGGCCGGGGGTGTTCGGGCTTGGTCGGTCATGGCTGGGACGGAGTTTACACCATCTGCCGCATGTTCCGCTGCGCCCCCTCGCTGCTTGCGGATCGGGCAATCGTATGCGTCTTCGCCGGCCGCGCAGGTGCTTGGCCTCGTGGCCCGAGACGGCGACCTCGCCCACAAGTGAACGGCGATAGCCTCGGAGCGAGGGGCGTCTCCGCGATTTCTGGATAATGGAAGAATGCCGCTGATTTGCCCGACGAGTCAAGGTGCCGCGCCGAACGCCGGCACTCGCCGGCTACTTTGCATGGGGTTGTTTTCGATATTTTGGCAGCGCGCCCCTGGGAAGAGCTATCGCATCCGGCAATCGACTGCCGTCGCTGCACGAAAGTGGATACCTCACACCGCGACGGCGTTGAGCCAGCCGTGGCGGATCGGAAAGCCCTCGCCGCCGAGCAGAGTCACGGTCTCGTAGAGCGGCAGCCCGACGACGTTGGTGTAGGAGCCGACCATCTTGACCACGAAGGATCCGGCGATGCCCTGCACGGCATAGCCGCCGGCTTTGCCGCGCCATTCGCCGGAGCCGATATAGGCCTGGATGTCGTCGTCGCTGAGCCGCTTGAAGCGCACGCGCGTCTCGACCAGGCGCTGGCGGAACGCCTCGCGCGGCGTCACCACGCAGATCGCGGTGTAGACGCGGTGGTTGCGGCCCGACAGCAGCCGCAGGCACTGCGCGGCCTCGTCGACCAGATTGGCCTTCGGCAGAATGCGGCGGCCGACCGCCACCACTGTGTCGGCGGAGATGATGAAGGAGCCGCGCAGATCGTCGTCGAGCTGCACCGACTTCAGCGCCGCGTCCGCCTTCGCACGCGCCAGGCGGTTGGCGCAGGCGCGCGGCAACTCGCCCCGTCGCGGGGTCTCGTCGACATCGGCTGGACGCAGCGCGTCGGGCTCGATGCCGGCCTGGTTGAGCAGGGCCAGCCGCCGCGGCGAACCGGAAGCAAGAACGAATTTGGGACGGCCTAGCATGCGGGCTTTTGGGCTGAATCGGGGGGACGGACGCGGGCGGAACCTATCGGATGGGGCATCGATGCACAACCTTGGAACCGGCCGCGAATCGCGCTTCCCCGTGGGCGACAAGGCCCCATAAGCACAGCTGTTTGTCAGTCTGGCGACAAGCGGCGGACCTTGCGAATCGGAACACGCGGGTCCCTGCGTGGAGCCTCACAGGTTCGCCACGCCGGCCTTGGTGAAGCGGCGGCGGATGCGCAGCAACAGGCCGTCGCAGACCTCGCGATAGGCGGCGAGCTTCTGCTCGCGATTGCCGCTGGTGCCGGTCGGATCAGGGGTCGGCCAGTATTCGACAGCGGCGGCGAGCGTCCGGGTCAGATCCAGCGCCTTGTGGTGCGCCTCGGGCGACAGCGTGATGATGAGGTCGAAGTTCAACCCCTCCCAATCCTCGAGCTCCTCGAAGGTCTGCGGCTTGTGGCCGGAAATGTCCTGGCCGAACTCGGCCATCACCGCGACCGCGAACGGATCGAGCTCGCCCTTCTTCACGCCGGCGGAGCGGACATAGACGCCTTGCGGGAACATCTGCTGCAGCAGGCTTTCGGCCATCGGCGAGCGCACGGCGTTGTGCCCGCATGCGAACAGCACGGCCTGCGGGGAGCGCGCGCGCGGCGCTTCCATGCGATCAGGCTTTTTTCGACCGGGGTACGCCCCCGTCGTCTGCCGAGGCGGCGATCATCATCGGGATCATGCGCCTTCACCCTTCCAGTGCAGCACAGTGATCAGCGTGAACAGCCGCCGCGCGGTCTCGAAATCGACGCGCACCTTGCCCTTGAGCCGCTCCTGCAGCGTGCGCGAGCCCTCGTCATGAATGCCGCGGCGGCCCATGTCGATCGCCTCGATCTTGTCCGGTGTCGCGGTACGGATCGCCTGATAGTAGCTGTCGCAGATCATGAAGTAGTCCTTCACGACGCGGCGGAACGGCGTCAGTGACAAGAGATGCGCCACCACGGGCGCGCCGTCCTCTTTCCTGATGTCGAACATCAGCCGGTTGCCGGTGATCGCGATATGCAGGGTGTAGGGCCCCGGCCCGGCTGCGCCTTCGGGAGCGAACAGATTCTGCTCGACCAGGTCGTAGATGGCGATTGCCCGCTCATGCTCGATGTCGGGCCCGGAACGGCCGATCGATTCCTCGTCGAGCGTCACCGCGACGATGCGATTGTTGGAATCCTCGTCGTCTGGTGGCTTGTTCATGAGAGGTTGAGGCGCAGTCCGACGGAACGTGAATGGGCGTCGAGACCCTCGGCCTGGCCGAGCGTCATCGCGGCGGGACCGAGCGCACGAAGCTGATCCGGCCCGCACCGCAGGATCGAGGTTCGCTTCATGAAGTCAAGCACCCCGAGGCCCGAGGAGAACCGCGCCGAGCGCGCGGTCGGCAGCACGTGGTTGGAGCCGCCGACATAGTCGCCGATCGCCTCGGGCGTATGGGGCCCGAGGAAGATCGCCCCGGCGTTGCGGACCTTTTTCGACAGGCCTTCGGCGTCCGCGGTCATGATCTCCAGATGCTCGGCCGCGATCGCATTGGCGAGCTCGACCGCATCGTCGAGCTTTGCCACCATGATCACGGCGCCAAAATCGTCCCATGAGGCGCGCGCAATCGCTGCACGCGGCAGCGTCGCAAGCTGCGCCTCGACCGCGCGCTCGACATCGGCCGCGAGCCGCGCACTGTCGGTGATCAGGATCGACTGCGCGCTGACGTCGTGCTCGGCCTGCGCCAGGAGATCGGCCGCGATCCAGTCCGCATTGCCGGTGTCGTCGGCGATCACGAGCACCTCGGAGGGGCCAGCGATCATGTCGATGCCGACCTTGCCGAACACCTGCCGCTTGGCCGCGGCGACATAGGCGTTGCCGGGGCCGACGATTTTTGCCACTGGCGCGATCGTTGCCGTGCCGTAGGCCAAAGCGGCCACCGCCTGGGCGCCGCCGACGCGGTAGATTTCGGAGACGCCGCCGAGATGGGCGGCCGCGAGCACCAGCGGGTTGAGCTTGCCGTCCGGCGCCGGCACCACCATCACCACCCGCGGCACACCGGCGACCCGGGCCGGCACCGCATTCATCAGCACCGAGGACGGATAGGCTGCCGTGCCGCCGGGCACGTAAAGCCCGACCGCATCGACCGCGCTCCAGCGCCAGCCGAGCTCGACGCCGGCAGCATCGGTGAAACGCTCGTCCTTGGGCAGCTGGCGGCGGTGAAAGGTCTCGATCCGGTCGCGCGCGAATGTCAGCGCTTCGACGGTCTTGGCGTCGCAGGCCGCAACCGCGGCGTCGACCTCGGCGGCGGTGATGCGCAGGCCGGCGGCCTCGATGTCGAGGCGGTCGAACTTCTTGGTCGCCTCGAGCAGCGCCGCATCGCCGCGGGCCGCCACGTCGTCGACGATGGCGCGGGTGGCGCGCTCGACATCGGCCGATACCTCGCGCTTGGCCGCCAGGAATTCGCGGAAACGCTGGTCGAAATCTGCGCTCTGTCGGTCCAGGCGAACGGGCATGGCGGCTTTCTGAAGAGGAATTCGGGTCCCTGCTCAATGGCGCGGCGGATAATGGCCGTCAACCCTTCAAGGGAGGTTGAAATTGCTGTCGTCCCTGCGAAAGCAGGGACCCATAACCACAAATGGCGGTTGCCGAGGGTTGGGGTACGCATCCCGCCCCAATGACTTGCTTCGGTGGTTATGGGTCCCCGCTTTCGCGGGGACGACCAAGAATCAACCCGGCCCCACCCCGAGATCGTCGGGCCCGAGATCGGTCAATTCGCACTCCAGGCACTCGACATCGAGCCGCAGCGCTCCGCCCTGGCCGAACATCAGGAGCGCGCTGCCGCCCGGCGGGTCGGAGGCGTGGAATTCGATCCCGAGCAGTTCCAGGGTGGCCTCGGGCGCCTCCAGGTCAATGTTGCGCGACTTGCATGCCAGCACCCGGTCGAACCTGAGCGCGGCGATCAGCCGGCGCGACGAGGTGGCACCGGCCAGGGTCTGCTCCCAATCCAGCCGGTTCAGGCCGACCACGAGGCGCTTCTCGTCCTGGCGCCAGACGATGTCGGCGGGCTGGACGCGGGCGTCCTGCACATGGGCGGAGATGACCGCGAGGTCATCGGCATCGAGGGCGATCAGTTTCAGGGGAGCAGGCGGCGACATGCCGATACTTATAGCGCCTTGGCGTCCCAGAGATACCACGTGGCCGAAGGAAATCCGGATCGAGGGAACCGGCCCTGCCGTGGCCCGTCAGAGGCTATTGATGTCCTCGCTCTCCAGCACCGGCCTCGGGTAGCCGTCGCGGGCGACCTTGAGCATGGCGCGGCCGAGCTGTTCCGATGTCGTCATGTAGCTCGGGGCAACGCGCACCAGGAACGACAGCAGCGGCGAGGTCGCGACATAGATCGCCTGCACCCAGCCGGTCTTCGAACGCACCCCGTGCAGCGGCTGGATACCGGCGGGCCGGAACATGTAGGCGGCCTTGAACGGCAGCTTGAGCAGGTCGTTCTCGGTCTTGCCCTTCACCCGCGCCCACATCAGCGGGCCCTGCTCGGTGGAATCGGTGCTGCGTCCGCTGACATACGTGAACACCATGCCGGGATTGAGCCGCGCCAGCGTCGTCGCCGCCGCCAGCGTGATGTCGTAGGTCAGATGGCGGTAGCGCGCCTCGTCCATGCCGATCGAGGAGACGCCGAGGCAGAAGAAGCAGGCGTCATAGCCGACAAGCTGCGGCTCGATCGCGCTGTAGTCGACGAAATTGTCGCAGATCAACTCGACGAGCTTTGGATCGCGCTGCCCGGTCGGGCTGCGCCCGACCGCCAGCACGCGTTCGACGCCGGGATCGAGCAGGCACTCGCGCAGCACGCCCTGCCCGACCATGCCGGTCGCGCCGAACAGGATGACTTTCATATCGCGTCCCCTTCCTCGATCTCACCAGATGCGCTCAGACCGTGGATGCGTTGAGAACATACATGAACGCGTGGAACTTCGTGAGGTGAGCACATCAGTCAGGCTCCCTCCCCCCTTGCGGGGGAGGGCTGGGGAGAGGGGTAAGCCCCGGGCGAGATCAGCGACGATGGAAACAGCTTCGCAATCTCAATTCGCATCGTTGGAGATATGGAGAGCGCGCGCCGTGTGTGCCCCTCTCCCTAACCCTCCCCCGCAAGGGGGGAGGGAACCCTACCGCCGGTGGCTCCCTCGCTTGGACGTCAGCGAGGCTGCGCGATGACGCAGCGTCATCAGCCCTTGATGAATGCCAGCAGATCCTTGTTGATGGTCTCCGCCTCAGTCGTCGGCATGCCGTGCGGAAAACCCTTGTAGGTCTTCAGCGTGCCGTTCTTCAGGAGCTTGGCCGAAAGCGGGGCGGAATCGGCGTAGGGCACGATCTGGTCGTCGTCGCCATGCATCACCAGCACCGGCACGGTGATCTTCTTCAGATCCTCGGTGAAGTCGGTCTGCGAGAACGCGACGATGCCGTCGTAATGCGCCTTGGCGCCGCCCATCATGCCCTGCCGCCACCAGTTCTGGATCACGGCTTCCGACGGTTTCGCGCCGGGCCGGTTGTAGCCATAGAACGGCCCGGCAGGCACATCACGGTAGAACTGCGAGCGGTTGGCCGCGAGCTGCGCCTGCAAGCCGTCGAACACCGACTTCGGCAGGCCGCCGGGGTTGGCCGCGGTCTGCACCATTAACGGCGGCACTGCGCTGAGGATCGCGGCCTTCGCCACCCGGCTCTCGCCGTGGCGGGCGATGTAATGCACCACCTCGCCGCCGCCGGTGGAATGGCCGACATGGACGGCATTCTTCAGGTCGAGATGTGCGGTGACGGCCGCGAGGTCGTCGGCATAGTGGTCCATGTCATGGCCGTCGGCGACCTGAGCGGAGCGGCCGTGGCCGCGGCGGTCATGGGCGATGACGCGAAAGCCGTGACCCACGAAGAACAGCATCTGCGCGTCCCAGTCGTCCGACGACAGCGGCCAGCCGTGGCTGAACACGATCGGCTGGCCCGAACCCCAATCCTTGTAGAAGATCTCGACGCCGTCTTTGGTGGTGATGGTGGGCATCTGATTGCTCCTCCTGTTGCGTTACGTCGTTCCGGGGCGACGCGCAGCGTCGAACCCGGACTCTCGATCGATTGACTCTGGATTCCGGGTTCACGCTAGCGCGTGCCCCGGAATGACGTGGCATGAACAGATGTGTCGGATCAGGCGAATGTGACCGGCCTGAACCGGCGCCAGGCGCCGATGATCATCACGGCGAAGAACACCAGCACGATGCCCTGCACCACCGCAAATACCGGCCCGGACGGCGGGTTCGGCGGCACCGCCGGCGCCAGCGCCTGCAGCGCGGGCACCTTGAGGAAGCTCTGGATGACCAGCACGAAGACGTTGAGATAGAGCGAGACCATCGCGGTCACGATATAGATCGGGCGCCAGGCGCCCTTGAGCTGCATCGCATACAGCGCGATGCAGGCGATCGCGAGCAGCACCAGCGAGAGGCCGCCGATGATGTGCGACGGCAGCAGCTTCTCGGTCACCAGAGGCGGAATCACGAAGCCGGTGGCGTTGGTCAGGATCGTGAGGATGAGGAAGATCGCGGTCAGCCCGGGCATCGCGCGCGAACCGAGCAGGCCGAACATCACGATCACACCGGCGACGATTGCAATCAGGCTGATAATGACGTGCACAAGCACCAACGTCGTCATGTGGAGCACTCCCCGCTGAGACCCGCGCGCGAGGTTACGATGCGTCTTTGAAAATTGCTACATGGTTCGATGGCAGGACGGCCGACAGCCCATGCGAAATTTGCGGGCGCCGGATTTTAGCTGCCCCGTCATCCTGAGGTGCGCGCCCTTGCGCGCCTCGAAGGATGCACGGCCACCAGCCGGGCCGTACATCCTCCGAGGCTCGCTCCGCTCGCACCTCCAGCGACAAAGGCGAAGCCCTTTGCGCAGGGATGACGGGGACGGTCCTTGCGTCCGTCACATGCCGCGACACGTGCGCCTCGTGAGACATTGAATCAATAATAGCGAGGGATCGGCCCGTTATGCGGGGTCTTGTGCTTCGACAGGTCGAACAGCACCTCGTCGACATAGCACCAACCCCACCCTTCCGGCGGGTCGTAGCCCTCGATCACGGGATGGCCGGTGGCGTGGAAATGCGCCGTCGCATGCCGGTTCGGCGAGTCGTCACAGCAGCCGACATGACCGCAGGTCCGGCAGATCCGCAAATGCAGCCAGCGGCTGCCGCTCTTCAGGCATTCCTCGCAGCCAAGCGCACTCGGCGTGACATCCTGAATGCCGGCGATATGGGTGCAGCCTTTTGTCATTTTACCCTCTTTGGATTTGCCTCAAGCATGCTGCTTGGCCCGTCATCCTGAGGTGCGAACGTAGTGAGCCTCGAAGGATGCACGGCCGCACTGTGGCCGATTCATCCTTCGAGGCTCGCTCCGCTCGCACCTCAGGATGACGGGGATAGTTCGTGCTCGCCGCATCGATCGCCCATTACGGCTACAGCGACGGACTGCCGTCGTCCGCAAGATACCCGTGCAGCGCCGCGACGACCTGCGCGCCTTCGCCGATCGCGCCGCCGACGCGCTTGACCGAACCGGAGCGGACGTCGCCGACTGCGAACACGCCGGGCACCGTGGTCTCGAGCAGCGGCACGGCGGGCGCGCCGTCGCCGTTCTGCACGCCGGTCATCACGAAGCCGCCGCGATCGACCTGCACCCCGCAGCCCTCGAGCCAGCCAGTCGCCGGATCGGCGCCGACGAACAAAAAGAGATTGCGGATGTCCATGGTGAACTCGTCGGGCGCGAGCCGGCTGCGCCAGCGCACGCGCTCCAGCGTCTCCGCGCCTTCGAGCCCGGTCACCTCGGTGTTGAACATCAACTCGATGTTCGGCGTCGCCTCGATGCGCTCGATCAGATAGCGCGACATGCTGGCCCCGAGCCCGCCGCCGCGGATCATCATGTTGACCCTGCGCGCATGTGCCGACAGGTACACCGCCGCCTGGCCCGCGGAGTTGCCGCCGCCGACCAGCACGACGTCCTGCTGGGCGCACAGCCGCGCCTCGATCGGCGAGGCCCAGTACCAGACGCCGCGGCCCTCATAATTCTCGAGATTGTCGATCGCCGGCCGGCGATAGCGCGCGCCGCTCGCGACTACCACCGACTTGGCGCGCAGCGTGTGCCCGCAGCCGGTGGCGAGCGTGAACGCGCCCGACGCCTTCGAGCAGTCGAGCGATTTGATCGAGACCGGGATCAGCATCTCGGCGCCGAATTTCTGCGCCTGGTTGAAGGCGCGCCCGGCCAGCGCCTGGCCGGTGATGCCGGTCGGGAAGCCCAGATAGTTCTCGATCCGCATGCTGGCGCCGGCCTGGCCGCCGAAGGCGCGGGAATCGAACACCGCGACCGACAGCCCCTCGGAGGCCGCGTAGACCGCGGTGGAGAGCCCGGCCGGGCCGCTGCCGACCACGGCGACATCGTAGAGCTTCTCATGCGCGCTGTTGCCGATCATGCCGAGCGCCATCGCAAGCGCGGTCTCGGACGGATTGCGCAGCACCGTGCCGTTCGGGCAGACCACCAGCGGCAGCTCGGCGCGTGTCGGCGAATAGCGCGCCACGAGGTCGGCGGCATCCTTGTCGGTCTCGGGATCGAGGACGTGATGCGGCTGGCCGTTGCGCGCCAGGAAATTCTGCAGCGGCGCCATGTTGCCGACCGACGCGGAGCCGATCAGCACCGGCCCGCCGGCGCCGCCCTGGATCAGGCTGACGCGGCGCAGGATCAGCGCGCGCATGATGCGCTCGCCGAGGTCTGCCTCGGCGACCAGCAGCGCGCGCAGCCGCTCGGGCGGCAGCAACAACGTCTCGACGGGGCCCTCGGCATGGCCGTCGACCAGCGCGGCGCGGCCGGAGAGCTGCCCGATCTCGGCAAGAAATTGCCCGGGCCCCTGGTCGATGATCGGCGTGACACGGCCGAGGCCATCGCGCTGGGATATCGACACGCAGCCCGACAGCACCACGAACATGCCGGGCCCCGGCTTGCCGGTCTCGAACAGCGCCTCGCCGTCCTTGTACGACCGCGGCTCGCCGAAGCGGCGCATCCGCTCGATCTCGTGCCCCGTCAGGGTCGGAAAGGTCTGCTCATGGCGCGGAAAGGCGGTGGCGGTGGCGTTCAGCCGATCGATCGTCGTCTCATCCATGGCCATCTCGGCGACTCGCTTCTTGTTGCAACAAATGCCAACCGGCCGGAGTTTCGATTCTCACTAGAAACCAGAACCCAGGCCCTGGCTTGTCGTTTTGCCGGATTTTCTGCACGAACTGATGTCCATCTCGCAGAAATTGATCTAGCGGCCCGGTTCGCTTCCGCCGCCGTCATCTCGCGAGCCGTCGTCTGGCGAGGCGTCTTCTGGTGAGGCGTCTTCTAGTGAGCCTTGGGCTGGTTCGGAAGCCACATCCTCGCGACCGCGCGCCTGCGATTTCCGCCGCTTCAGATTTTCGCGCAGCGCCAGCTTGAGACGATCCTGTCGCGAATCCTTCACGCGGGCTCCGGCCTGCCCGCCGCCTCTGTCGTGCGCACCTGTCATTGCAAAACTCTCGAACCGCCGTCGCGCCTTCCGCGAGGCCGAACATAGCCAATGGCCGCCGCCCGCGCACCCTGCCCGGTCGGCCAGTTGCGCCAGGCGGCATGATTCGGCGGCTGGGCCAAATCCGGCTTCCCGGCACGATCGGAACCCAATCGGACCGGAATCGGCCGGATTGGGCAGAATCACCGGCGCAGAATGTCAGTTTCTGCCGATTTCATCGGCAATCGGGGCGCTGTTTCGCTTGCGCCAGCGGGAGGCCTGTGGCAAGAACCGCCCGCTTGGACGGGCCCGTGGGGCCGATTCAATTTTTCCCGGGCATGCTGCCGTAGCTCAGTGGTAGAGCACTCCATTGGTAATGGAGAGGTCGACAGTTCAATCCTGTCTGGCAGCACCATCCTTCCCCTGGAACAACAATAGCTTGCTGAAATCGTTGAGCCTTCGGCGCTGCGCCTGATACACACGGTGCTAGACGATGATTCTGCAAAGCGCCTGGTGCTCGCCTCGGGCAACATGGCGAAGCCTACTCAGTCATGGCAACTGCTCGGCGTCCTGGGGTTGGACGGGATTAGGCAGGACGATTCCTTTGTCTAACGGCTGCGCCACTGCGCAAAATGGAACACTCGAGGGAGCCAATGCCATTTCCAGCCACTGTCTTTAATGTCTTCTGACGTGCCCCAAGAGAGAGTGGCAATTGCTGAATGCTTGTACGCTTGGAACGCTTTACACTCCAAGGATACTGGCAAGGTACTCCTGCCGATGATGTGGGAGTCCCATAGCGCCCCATCCATGTCTGATAGACCACAAGAAGTGATCAATGAGCAGTTGGTCCGCAAATGCGACATGCTGATCGGCGCCTTTTGGACGCGCCTTGGCTCCCCTACGGGAAAAGCGAAGAGTAGCACTGTCGAAGAAATAAACTGGTGCATGAAGCAAAAAAAGCCGGTCATGCTCTACTTTTCCAAACAACGGGCCGACCTTGACAATTTGGACACGTCGCAATTCGAAGAGCTAAAGCAATTCAGAGAAAGCCTCCGGCAAAAAGGGCTTTTAGAGCAGTACGAGACGATTTCCGAGCTGACCGAGAAGCTGTCGCGTCAGATAACCATTATCATGCGGGAAATGAGCGTCACCTCCACCGTCGATGCACAAGCCATGAAAAAGGCAATTAAGGCGTCCGACGATACGAGGAAGCCAGAGCTGGCGGAGCAACCGAAGGACGGCATGCTCATGGAAGAGTACACGGAGAAGTCGTTCATTTTGGTTGGCGATACCGTTGCCTTGAAAGATCAGATCAAGGAAATCGGCGCTTCTTGGACGCGCACAAGACACGGCTTCTATGCTTGGTGTTTTTCGAAGAAGAAGATCGGCAAGGTCGCGGACCTTTTAAACGTGCCCGCAACTCTCGCGCCCGCAAGGGACGCCTGACCCAGAACGCGAATGTCTAAGAAGCGCCCGTCCTTGGCTAGCGATGAAGCCGTAAGACGCACAAAGCTCATTACTTCCTCGCTGGCCACCGATACGTGGTTTGCGCTGAGAGCGAGGGCGACCTTGCATGCCGCAAATCATGTCGTAAGCGAAGATAGGTTTAATCGTCCCACCCCCTTCGGCGACACTTTCAACGTGACGCAAAACAGCTTAGCGTTGACTGTTGCGCTTGCGTTAGCTCGCCTGTTTGATGTGTCCGACCCCGATCGATACCCAATCGAGCAGCAGGACAAAGCTTCGATTCCGGTTCTCGCACATCTTCTTAAGAGAGGGGACGTCCAAGACAGTCTTGCGAAGGACGCTCGCGGATGGCATCCGCAGCTAGTTGACGGAGCAGAATTGGGCGAAGCAAGTTTTCGAGATGCTTTCTCTGCCGCGCTAGGCCTGTATGAAACATACGTGAACTCGCAAAATTATCAGGACGCCCAATCACGCCTTCGCAGGTTCCGAACGGGCCGGCTGGCTCATCACCTGTTCGACAATCAGCCAACTGACCTCCCACGCTTCGACGATCTTGATGCCCTCGCTGACTTCGCTCGGCAGTTCGTTCAGGCAGCGGTGCTCGCTGTCGAAGGACACGACCGCGACCTCAGCCATGAGGAGGAGATCAAATCAAAGATGGACAGAAGATTCTGGGACGCGGCACTTTCAGCCGCGCTTGTCGCCAACGATAAAGCTCCTTCCGTTGAAGTAGACGACAAAAATACCCACAACTGACACGCACGGCGCAGCGAGGCGAAAAATCTTAGCGATTTAGCAAGAGCGATACCTCCGTTACAACTTCATCCCTGCCTGGCAACACTCAGATCTTCCCTCAAAAGGCCGAGGCGTTCCTGCGCTGCGCCGCGCCGTCCATGCACTCAATGCGCGAGCAGCGCGCCCAGCCCGCCGATCATCAGCACGACGTAGAACGCGAACACACTGCCGACCCATTTCCAATCGATCTGTGCGTGTTCGGGGCTGAGGCTTTCGATGATGCCGTGCATGATGGTTTCCTCCAGAAGCGTTTTCGAGCGAAGTGGGTATCGGTTCGCGTGAAGAAAACGCGTCAAAACAAGAATCCAGAACCCCGTTCCGATTCAATCGGAACGGAAAAGGCTCTAGAAGTCGCATGCGCGGCGTATAGCCCGCACCTCGATCACGTCATGTGACTCACTTCACACTTCAAAATCGCGGAACGGACCCAAGAGTGACTGGCCCAGAACTGAAGAAACTGCGCGAACATCTCGGCGAGGCACTCGGCCGGAAGCTGACGGCGGCTGATATGGCGAAGCTGTGCGGGTTGCCGGCGGCCGGCGGCGCCGAAAAACTCCGCAAATGGGAGGTCACCGGCCCGACCCCGAAGGTCGCCGCGCTGCTGCGCGTGCTGGCGATGGCGAGCGAGCACTATCCGATCCTGGAGAAGTTCGACGTGTTCGATCGCCACGACGTTCCGGTTGGGGATCGCGCTGCACGCCGCCAGGCGTTCCGCGAGCAGATGCGCGACGACGTGCGCAAGCGACTGGACTAGCGGACGGCTTGGTTAACGGAAATAGCCCGTCTCGCGCGGCGTGTTAAGCCTTCCGTCATTCCCGCTTAAGCGTTCGTTAGGCACAACAAAACGTTTCGTCGCAAGGCCTGCGACTTAACGCTCCAAGTCGTCTTTCGGTGACAGCATTTTATTCAAATGCGGTCTAACGCATCGCCATGGATGGCGCCATTCACGCCGCGCCTCATGACTTGTCCGGAGACTGCCCCATGAAGAAGTTCCTGCTCGCAACCGCAGCCGCAGCTGTTGCCGTCGCTGCCTTTGGCGCGACCGCCCAAGCCGCCGACCTCGGCTCCCGTGGCTATTACCAGAAGGCGCCCGCGCCTGTTTACGCCGCGCCGCTCTACAACTGGACCGGCTTCTATCTCGGCGGCCATCTCGGCGGCGTGTTCTCGCAGAACAACACGTTCAACGGCCTCGCGCTGTCGGACTCCAGCGCCCGCTTCATGGGTGGCGTCCAGGGCGGCTACGACTGGCAGCTGTCGCCGATGTGGGTGATCGGCCTCGAAGGCCAGTATTCCTGGCTCGGCGGCCACCAGCTCAACGCGATCTTCCCGGGCGGTTATGTCTATAACAACAACCAGCGCGGCATCGCCTCGATCACCGGCCGGGTCGGCTACACCTGGGGGCCCGGCCTGATCTACGTGAAGGGCGGCTATGCCTATTCCGACAACAGCGAAACGGTGACGCTCGGCGGCGCGCAGGTCCCCTTCGCGCTCACCGACAACCACAGCAACGGCTGGACCATCGGCGGCGGCGCCGAATACATGTTCGCGCCGAACTGGTCGGCCAAGGTCGAGTACCAGTATTACGACTTCGGCGACAGCCGCTTCACCGCACCGGGCGCGCTGGTGCCGGTCGGCAGCTTCCACAATGACGAGCACACGGTGAAGGCGGGCCTCAACTACCGCTTCAACCTCGGCAACCTCGGCGGCCCCGCTTACGGCCGCTACTGAGGTTACGGGCCACCACAACCGAGAGTGGAAAGGCCGGCTCACGCCGGCCTTTTTACGTCCGATCGCGCGCATCGATTCCGCACAGCGAACCAACGTGGCGCCGACGCGCGGCAGCCCTGAAAAATCCGGCAGATCGTCGCAATTTTCCCGATTTTGTTAACCCGCCGCATTGATACTCCCGCGCCGGGGAAACATCCAAGAGTAGTGGCCAAGGGTAAGGCCAGGGGGTACGGGGCAATGGCGTTTCGGTTCAAGCTCGGCAAACCAAATCTCAAGCGTATCCATCTGCCGCAGATGGGTGTCAGAGGCAGCCTGTTCGCGGCATTCGCCGTGATCGCAGGCATGGCGCTCGTGATCAGCGCAGGCGCCGGCATCGTGCTGCATCAGCTCGGCGGCACCATGAGCGATCTCTCCGGCCGTGACATTCCGCGGCTCGCCGCGAGCCTGCAGCTTTCCGCGCAGAGCGCCTCGCTCGCGGCCCAAGGGCCCGGCCTGCTCGCCGTACAGAGCGAGGACGCGCTGAACGATCGCACCAAGAAAGTGCAGGAGGTCGCGCAGCAAACCAATGCCAAGCTTGGCGAGATCATCGAACTCGGCGCCGATAAGTCCGTGGTCAGCGCGCTGCAGGAGAACGTCAAGAACACCGACGAGGCAACCAAGAGCCTGATCTCGGCGGCGCATGAGCGGCTCGACGTCGGCGCGCTGCGCGACAAGCAGTACAACGCGCTGCGCAAGGCGCAGGGCGCTTTCGTCTCCGCTGCGGGTCCCGCGATGCTCGACGCGCAGACCCGGCTCAACGCGATTCTCGCCGCGGCCGAAGTCTCCGCTGACGCTGCCACCGAAGCCGCGCGCACCGTCGGCCAGATCAGCAACGTGCTCGCCGCCGGCAATCTGATGGCCGCCGACATGACCGCGGCGTTGTCGGCCAATTCCAGCGAGACGCTCGATGCGATCGAGGCGGAGTTCAAGAAGGGCCGCGACCGCGTCAAGTCCAACCTCGAGGACCTGCCGAACAATCCGGCGATCGTTGCGGTGCGCGACACCGCGGAGAAGCTGCTGGTGCTCGGCGAAGGCAAGACCGGCGTGTTCAAGATCCGCCAGAAGGAGCTCGACTCGATCGATTACGGCCAGACCATCCTGGAAGAGACCCGCAAGCTCAATGTCGGGCTCGGCATCAGCGTCCAGCAGCTGGTCGACGCCGTGCAGAAGGAGACCGACTCGTCGACCTTCCAGGCGCGGCAGCAGATCTCGCTCGCGACCACGGTGATGATCGGATTGGGCGCGCTGACGTTGGTCGGCTCGTTCCTGTTCGTCTGGCTCTATGTCGGACGCAACATCCTGCGCCGCATCCGCGGCCTGCAGCGCTCGATGCAGCTGTTGTCCGATGGCGATCTCGACACCGAGATCCCGCAGAGCCGCCAGCGCGACGAGATCGCCGTCATGGCGGACGCGCTGCAGGTGTTCCGCGAGAGCATGATCGAGAGCCGCGAGCTCACCGAAAACCAGAACAAGGACCGCTCCGCCAAGGCCGAGCGCGCCTCGCGCATGGAGACGCAAATCGCAACGTTCGAATCGACGGTCCGCACTGCGCTCGGCAGCCTGCAGAGCGCGGCGAACTCGATGCAGTCGACCGCGCAGAGCATGTCGGCGACCGCCGACCAGTCGAGCGCATTGGTCAACGCGGTCGCCTCGGCCGCCGAGGAGACTTCGGTCAATGTGCAGACGGTGTCGGCCGGCACCGAGGAGCTGTCGTCGTCGATCTCCGAGATCGGCCGCCAGGTCGTCACCTCGGCGGAGATCGCCCGCAAGGCGGTCGAGGAAGCCAGCGCCACCGACACCACCATGCAGGGCCTTGCCGACAACGCCGCGCGGATCAGCGTCGTGGTCGACCTGATCCAGACCATCGCCTCGCAGACCAATCTCTTGGCGCTCAACGCCACCATCGAGGCGGCGCGCGCCGGCGAGGCCGGGCGCGGCTTTGCCGTCGTCGCCTCCGAGGTGAAGAACCTGGCGAGCCAGACCGCCAAGGCGACCGAGGAAATCCGCCAGCAGATCGTCAGCATGCAGGAGGTGACGACCACGGCAGTCTCCGCGATCCGCAACATCTCGAGCACGATCGGCGAGATCAACGACGTCACCACCGCGATCGCCGCCGCCGTCGAGGAGCAGGGCGCGGCGACCCGCGAGATCGCCCGCAACATCCAGCACGCCGCCGGCGGCACCAGCGAGGTGTCGAGCAACATCGTCGGCGTCTCGACCGCCTCGGCCGAAGCCGGCGCCGCGGCCGGCGAGGTGCTCAGCGCCTCCGACGCGCTGCGCCGCGAGGCCGACGTGCTGCGCTCCGAAATCGACGGCTTCCTGTCGAACATCCGCGCGGCGTAAGGCAGATATTCCGTAGCCCGGATGGAGCGCAGCGAAATCCGGGACTGCACGTCGTGATCGACTGGCCCCGGATTGCGCTTCGCTCCATCCGGGCTACGGAATTCGGGCACTTCGCCACCCCATTCTCCGGACGACTATCTGATTTTTCGGCTGGCGCGGCGGCCCGGGTCCCGCTAAGTCGGTAGCATGCATACGAAGACCGACAGCCTTCCCTCCTCGGCGGAGGCATTGCGATACCCCTGGGAGAACCACCCCGGCCACGACCAGGTCGTGGAGGTAGCCCCCGGGGTGCTGTGGGCGCGGCTGAAGCTGCCGTTTCGCCTCAACCATGTGAACATCTACCTGCTCGCCGACGGCGACGGCTGGACCATGGTGGATGCCGGCTTCGGCAATGAGGAATCGATCGCGGCCTGGACCACGCTGTTCGAGGGACCGCTGAAGCACGTCAAGGTCACAAGGCTGATCGTGACGCATTCGCATCCCGATCATGTCGGTCTCGCCGGTTGGATCACCGAGCGCTTCGACTGCCCGCTCTACATGTCGCAGGTCGAATACCTGCAATCGGTCTATCATCAGAACCGCGGCACCGAGGAGCGGCGCAACGCGCAGCGGCTGTTCTTCCGCCGCCACGGCATGGACGAGGACCTGACCGAGAAGCTGCTCGGCCGCGGCCAGGATTACCTGAAGCGGGTGTCGGTGCTGCCGCCGTCCTATCACCGCCTCACCCATGGCGACGAGGTCGTGATCGGCACGCGGCGCTTCAAGGTGATCACCGGCGGCGGACACGCGCTCGACCAGGTGATGCTGTATTGCGCTGCCGACAAGCTGTTCCTGTCCGCCGACCAGGTGCTGAGCAAGATCTCGCCCAATGTCAGCGTCTGGGCGGTCGAGCCCGAGCAGAACTCGCTCGGCGAATATCTGGCCTCGCTGGCCAGCCTGACCACCACTTTGCCCTATGACGTGATGGTGCTGCCCGGCCATGGCGTGCCGTTCTACGGGCTGAAGACCCGGATCAAGCAGCTCGCCGATCACCATGAGGAGCGCTGCCGGCTGATCGCCGAGGCCTGCCGCGAGGTGCCGCAGACCTCCAAGGAACTGGTCCCGGTGGTGTTCCACAAGCACGTGCTGGACGAGCACCAGATGGGCTTCGCCGCCGGCGAGCTGGTCGCCCATGTCAATTACATGCTGGTCGAGGGCCGCCTGACGGCCGAGATGCACGACGACGGCATGCTGCGCTTCAAGACGACTTGAGCGCCGGGCCGGGCGGCAAGGCATCGTCCGGCGATTTGACCGAAATCAAGCCAAACAGACCCCAGCTAGGGCAATTTGCCCAACTGCGGCGCATGCCCGAATGTGGGCCAATGCATGGACATTAGAGCTGGAAAAGCTCTAAGAAGAGGCAGGTTTTCTGGTCAGGTTCCGCTTTCTGGGTTCGCCGATGAATTACAGCCAGTTTTTCCAAACCGCCCTCAACCGCCTGCATGACGAGCGGCGCTACCGGGTGTTCGCCGACCTCGAGCGGATCGCGGGACGCTTCCCGCACGCGACCTGGCATTCGCCGAAGGGCAGCCGCAACGTCGTGATCTGGTGCTCCAACGACTATCTCGGCATGGGCCAGCACCCCAAGGTGGTCGGCGCCATGGTCGAGACCGCGACCCGCGTCGGCACCGGCGCCGGCGGCACCCGCAACATCGCGGGCACCCATCATCCGCTGGTGCAGCTCGAGGCGGAGCTCGCCGACCTCCACGGCAAGGAAGCCTCGCTGCTGTTCACCTCGGGCTACGTCTCGAACCAGACCGGCATCTCGACGCTCGCCAAGCTGATTCCGAACTGCCTGATCCTGTCGGACGCGCTGAACCACAATTCGATGATCGAGGGCGTGCGCCAGGCCGGCTGCGAGCGCCAGATCTTCCGCCACAACGACGTCGCGCATCTCGAGGAGCTCTTGATCGCCGCCGGTCCCGACCGGCCGAAGCTGATCGTCTGCGAGAGCCTTTATTCGATGGACGGCGACGTCGCGCCGCTCGCCACGATCTGCGATCTCGCCGAGAAATACGGCGCCATGACCTATGTCGACGAGGTCCATGCGGTCGGCATGTACGGCCCCCGCGGCGGCGGCATCGCCGAGCGCGATGGCGTGATGCACCGGATCGACGTGCTTGAAGGCACCCTTGCGAAGGCGTTCGGCTGCCTCGGCGGCTATATCGCCGGCCGCGCCGAGATCATCGACGCGGTGCGCTCCTACGCGCCGGGCTTCATCTTCACCACCGCGCTGCCGCCTGCGATCTGCTCGGCCGCGACCGCTGCGATCCGCCATCTGAAGACCTCGAACTGGGAGCGCGAGCGCCACCAGGACCGCGCCGCCCGCACCAAGGCGATCCTGACCGCCGCCGGCCTGCCGGTGATGTCGAGCGACACCCATATCGTGCCGCTGTTCGTCGGCGACCCCGAGAAGTGCAAGCGCGCCTCCGACCTGCTGCTGGAGGACCACGGCATCTACATCCAGCCGATCAACTATCCGACGGTCGCCAAGGGCGCCGAGCGACTGCGCATCACGCCCTCGCCCTACCATGACGACGGCCTGATCGACGCGCTGGCCGAGGCCCTGCTCCAGGTCTGGGACCGGCTCGGCCTACCGCTGCACCAGAAGTCGCTGGCCGCCGAGTAACCCTATCCGCGTCCACCCCCGAATTTGGGCCGGCCGTGCATCGCGCGGCCGGCCCTTTGCGTTATAATCCTGACACCCGGCCCTCCCAGCGGCCGGGACAGGAGATGAGCAGCGATGCTGCACGACTGGGGCGTTATCGCCACGGCGTTCGCCTACATCGGATTGTTGTTCTTCATTGCCAGCCGCGGCGACCGCAAGTCGGCGGGTGCGCGCGGCCGTGCCAGCCAGTGGATCTATCCGCTGTCGCTGGCGATCTACTGCACCTCCTGGACCTTCTTCGGCTCGGTCGGCTTCGCCACCCGCACCAGCGTCGACTTCCTGGCGATCTATGTCGGCCCGATCGTGATGATCGGGCTGTGCACCCCGCTGCTGCGCCGCGTCATCGCGCTCGCCAAGTCGCAGAACATCACCTCGATCGCCGACTTCATCGCCGCGCGCTACGGCAAGAGCCAGGCGGTCGCGGCCACCGTGGCGCTGATCGCGATCATCGGCTCGGTGCCCTACATCGCGCTGCAGCTCAAGGCGATGGCCTCGTCGCTGGAAACCATCCTGAGCGAGGATCAGGCGTTCTCGAAGATCCCGATCATCGGTGACATCGCGCTGATGGTGACGCTGGCGATGGCGGTGTTCGCGGTGCTGTTCGGCACCCGCCACACCGACGCGACCGAGCACCAGCACGGCCTGATCCTCGCGATCGCGGCCGAGTCGATCGTCAAGCTGGTCGCCTTCATCGCTGCCGGCGCCTTCGTCACCTTCTGGATGTTCTCGCCGGTCGAGCTCTATGAGCGCGCCCTGAAGACGCCGGAGGCGGTGCGCGCGATCGAGTATGTGCCGTCGATCGGCAACTTCCTGATCATGACGCTGCTATCGTTCTGCGCGGTCATGCTGCTGCCGCGCCAGTTCCATGTCAGCGTGGTGGAGAATTCGACGCCTGCCGAGGTCACCCGGGCGCGCTGGCTGTTCCCGCTCTACCTGATCGCGATCAACCTGTTCGTGATTCCGATCGCAATCGCGGGCCTCGTCATCTTCCCGTTCGGCGCTGTCGATGCCGACATGTTCGTGCTGGCGCTGCCGATCGAGGGCAACTCGCAGCTGCTCAGCCTCGCCGTTTTCGTCGGCGGGCTGTCGGCGGCGACCGCGATGGTGATCGTCGAATGCGTCGCGCTGTCGATCATGGTCTCCAACGACATCGTGCTGCCGCTGGTGCTGCCGCGCAGCGACGACATCGGCGCCGGCCAGAAGGATTTTGGCGACTTCCTGCTGAAGGCGCGCCGCTTCTCGATCTTCGCCATCATGGTGATGGCGTATTTCTACTACCGCGCGCTCGGCAACACCCAGCTGGTCGCGATCGGCCTATTGTCCTTTGCCGCGATCACCCAGCTCGCACCGGCGTTCTTCGGCGGGCTGTTCTGGCGCCGCGCCACCGCGCGCGGCGCCATGGCGGGCATGCTGGTCGGCTTCGCGACCTGGCTCTACACGCTGTTCATCCCGAGCTTCCTGGAAAACTCGACCGCCGGGCTGATGCTGTTGCAGCACGGGCCGTTCGGGATCGAGGCGCTGCGGCCGCAGGCGCTGTTCGGCGCCGACCTGGCGCCGCTGCTGCACGGCGTGCTGTGGAGCCTCGGGCTCAACATCCTCACCTATGTGCTGTTCTCGCTGGCGCGCGCACCGTCCGCGATCGAGCTGCTGCAGGCCGACGTGTTCGTGCCGAACGCGCTGGCGCCGATCGCGCCGAGCTTCCGGCGCTGGCGCACCACGGTGACGGTGCAGGATATCGAGAGCACGGTGACGCAATATCTCGGCCCCGACCGCACCCGCGAGGCCTTCGCCTCATTCGCCGTCGACCGCAATATCGTGTTGCAGGCCGCGGCGCCGGCCGATTTCGAGCTGCTGCAGCACGCCGAGCGCCTGATCGCGTCCTCGATCGGCGCGGCGTCCTCGCGCCTCGTGATGTCGCTGCTGTTGCAGCGGCGCACGGTGTCGGCCAAGGCCGCGCTGAAGCTGCTCGACGATTCCCACGCCGCGCTGCATTTCAACCGCGAGATCCTGCAGACCGCGCTCAATCACGTGCGCCAGGGCATCGCGGTGTTCGACGCCGACCTGCAGCTGATCTGCTCCAACCGCCAGTTCTCCGAATTGCTCGCGCTGCCGCCGCATCTGGTGCAGCTCGGCATACCCCTGCCCGAGATCCTCGAATTCATGGGCGCGATCAGTCCGCCGCCGGCCGGTGACAGCGACAACCTGCTGCAACTGCGGCTCCGCGCCTACACCACCGAGGGCGAGCCCTATCTGGAACGCTTCACCGACCGCCACCTGGTGATCGAGGTGCGCGCCAACCGCATGCCGGGTGGCGGGCTCGTCATCACCTTCTCCGACGTCACGCCGAGCTTCGAGGCCGCGGAGGCGCTGGAGCGCGCCAATGCGACGCTGGAAAAGCGGGTGCGCGACCGCACCGAGGAGCTGACGCGGCTCAACTCGGAACTCGCGCTCGCCAAGGGCATCGCGGAGGACGCCAACGCCTCCAAGACGCGCTTCCTGGCGGCGGCCAGCCACGACATCCTGCAACCGCTCAATGCGGCGCGCCTCTACGTCACGAGCCTCGTCGAGCGCCAGAACGGCGGCGAGGATTCGCGCCTGGTCGAGAACATCGACGACTCGCTCGAGGCGATCGAGGACATCCTGGGCGCATTGCTCGATATCTCCAGGCTCGATGCCGGCGCCATGACGCCGGCGATCACGAGCTTCCGGATGGCCGATTTGATGCGCTCGCTGGAGATCGAGTTCATGCCGATCGCCCGCGACAAGGGCCTCGATCTGCGTTTCATCGCCTGCTCGCTGCCGGTCGAATCCGACCGCTCGCTGCTGCGCCGGCTGTTGCAGAACTTCATCTCTAATGCGATCAAATATACCCCGCGCGGCCGCGTGCTGATCGGCTGCCGCCGCCGCGGCGACACGCTGCAGATCAGCATCTTCGACACCGGCGTCGGCATCCCAGTGCAGAAGCGCGGCGAGATCTTCAAGGAATTCCATCGGCTCGAGCAGGGCGCCCGGATCGCCCGCGGCCTCGGTCTCGGCCTGTCGATCGTCGAGCGGCTGGCGCGCGTGCTCAACCACCGCATCGCGATTTCGGCCAATGTCAGCGGCGGCTCGGCGTTCTCGGTCACCGTGCCGGTCGCCACCGCCGTCAACCATACCGCGGCCGTCACCACCGCCACGCCGCTGTCGAAGACGCCGATGAGCGGCTCCCTGATCGTCTGCATCGAGAACGATCCCGCCATTCTCGACGGCATGAAGACGCTGCTGACGGCCTGGGACGCCGAGGTGATCGCGGTGCTCGATGCCGACGGCGCGATCAGCGCGATCGAGGCCGCCGGCGGCCGCGTCACCGGCGTGCTGGTCGACTATCACCTCGACCGCGGCAACGGCGTCGCTGCGATCCGCGAAATCCGCCGCCGCTTCGGCGACGGCATTCCGGCGATCCTGATCACCGCCGACCGCAGCCCCGCGGTGCGCTTGGCCGCGCGCGAGGAAAACATCGCGGTACTGAACAAGCCGGTCAAGCCGGCCTCGCTTCGCGCCCTGCTCGGACAATGGCGGACGCAGCAGATGGTGGCGGCAGAGTAGGGGCGAAGCCTTGTAATTTCACCGTCATCCTGAGAGCCTGACCGAAAAAGCAGTGAGTGATTTCAGTCGGCTGTGATTCCTTCGGATTTGCGAAGATTCGAGGGAGTGCACCATGCCATGGACCAAAATCACTCGTGCTCAGTATCTGCGGAACGGACTGCGCTATGCAAGCGACATGACCGACGCGGAGTGGCGTCTGATAGCCAGGAAGTTGCCGGGTCGGCGTCGATTGGGCCGCCCGCGGAAGGTTGATCTGCGCAAGGTGGTCGAGGCCATTTTGTTCATTCTGTCCACCGGCTGCCAATGGCGCGCTCTGCCGCGGGAGTTCCCGCCGTACTCGACGGTGCAAGGTTATTTCTATACTTGGCGCGATACTCGCCGATGGCACAGGATCGTGAAGGCTCTGGTCCGACAGGCACGGCGCAAACTCGGCCGCAAGCCGACACCGACGGCGGCCGTCATCGACAGTCAGAGCGCTTCGACGACACAAGCCGGCGGCCCGCGCGGCTTCGATCCGGGCAAACGTGTTAACGGACGTAAGCGGCACATCGTCACCGATACCAACGGTCTCTTGCTGGCCGTCCACGTTCACCCAGCCAATGTTCAGGACGTGCATGGTGCAGTCCCCCTACTGGAGCGCGTGCGAGAGCGCTTTCCGAAACTGCGTCATGTCTTTGCTGACCGGGTTTATCGCGGAAAGCAGCTTGTTGGCGCGCTCTCCCATTGCGGGCCATGGACCATTGAGATCGTTCAGCGGCCGCCTGGGGTCAAAGGCTTCCAGCTCTTACCACGACGCTGGGTCGTCGAGCGCACCTTCGCGTGGTTCGGCAGGTGTCGCCGCCTCTCCAGAGATTTCGAGGGCTCCGCCTCAACTGAGGTCGCCTGGCTCCTCGTAGCCCATCTCAGACTCTTGACCCGACGCCTCGCTACGCCCTGAAAATACTCAGCTCATTTGGAGTCAGACTCTGAGGTGCGAGCGGAGCGAGCCTCGAAGGATGCACGGCCCGACTGGTGGCCGTCGACCCTTCGAGACGCGCGCAAGAGCGCGCTCCTCAGGGTGACGGAACGAAGGGCGCGGCGATGACTAGCTCGACGGCGTGCCCTGGCGCCACTGGCCGCCGGCGATCTTGGCGGCGGCGATCACGGCCTGGGTGCGGCTTTCGACGCCGAGCTTCTGCAGGATGGCCGAGACATGGGCCTTTATGGTCGCCTCGGAGACGCCGAGCTCGTAGGCGATTTGCTTGTTGAGCAGCCCCTCGGACAGCATCATCAGCACCCGCACCTGCTGCGGGGTCAGCGTCACCAGACGGTCGCGCAGCCGCGTCATGTCGGGATCGCCGGCCGCTGACAGATCCGTATCCGGCGGAACCCAGACGTCGCCCTCCATCACCTTCATGATGGCGTCACGCAGCGTCTCGACGCCGAAGCGTTTGGGGATGAAACCGGAGGCGCCGAAATCGAGCGAGCGGCGGATGGTTCCGGCATCGTCACTGGCGGAGACGATGACCACCGGAATCGCCGGATACTGCGCCCGCAGATAGATCAGGCCGGAAAAGCCGCTGATCCCCGGCATGCTCAAATCGAGCAGGATCAGGTCGACCTCGGAGTCCCGTTCCAACAGCGCGGTCAGATCCTCGAACGATCCGGCCTCGCTGATCGTGGCCGAACTCACGACGCTGGACACCGCCTGACGCAACGCATCGCGGAACAGCGGATGGTCGTCGGCAATGACAAGATGAGTATTGGCGGCAGCAGTCATCTCAGTCCCACAAGCGGGCTTTGGCAAGCCCGCGCCGTTCGGTTGTCGCCCGCGTGGCAGTATCACGCAAGCCCTTGATAATACCAGATGCCAACGCAGTTAACCCGCCGAGCTTGTGCGCCGCAACAGACGCACGCGGGGACGTTCCATTCCATTCTACCCCTCGAAGATAAGTTCAAGCGTGCAAAAGCCAAAAGTCTTATTGGGGCGGGTTTCACTGCGATGTTACCCTCGAATGAAGCCCAGGCTCGTTCGAGCCTAGTCGGCCAGGCGGGGCTCGCATGGCAACAATAATTCGGGGGGAGCAATCCAGATGTCCACTATGACTGCAACTTCGGCGCGGCCCGCCGGCATGACGAAGGATGAGCGTTTCGTCATCCTGGCGTCGTCGCTCGGCACCGTGTTCGAGTGGTACGATTTCTATCTCTACGGTTCACTGGCCGGCATCATCGGCGCGCAGTTCTTCTCCGACTACCCCCCGGCGACCCGCGACATCTTCGCGTTGCTGGCCTTCGCCGCAGGCTTCCTGGTGCGTCCGTTCGGCGCCATCGTGTTCGGCCGGGTCGGCGACATCGTCGGCCGCAAATACACCTTCTTGGTCACCATCCTGATCATGGGCCTGTCGACCTTCATCGTCGGCCTGTTGCCCAGCGCCAAGACCATCGGCCTCGCGGCGCCGATCATCCTGATTTCGCTGCGCCTCCTGCAGGGCCTCGCGCTCGGCGGTGAGTATGGCGGTGCGGCGACCTACGTCGCCGAGCACGCGCCTAACGGCAGGCGCGGCTATTACACCTCGTTCATCCAGACCACGGCAACGCTCGGCCTGTTCCTGTCGCTGCTGGTGATCCTGTTCACCCGGTCGATCACCGGCGAGAAGGATTTCGCGGACTGGGGCTGGCGGATTCCGTTCCTGGTGTCGGTGCTGCTGCTCGGCATCTCGGTCTGGATCCGGCTGCGGCTGAATGAATCGCCGGTGTTCCAGCGCATGAAGGACGAGGGCAAGAGTTCGAAGGCGCCGCTGACGGAGGCCTTCGCCAACTGGGGCAACGCCAAGATCGTGCTCCTGGCGCTGCTCGGCGGCACCATGGGTCAGGGCGTGGTGTGGTACACCGGCCAGTTCTACGCGCTGTTCTTCCTGCAATCGATCCTCAAGGTCGACGGCTACACCGCGAACCTTCTGATCGCCTGGTCGTTGCTGTTTGGCACCGGCTTCTTCGTCGTGTTCGGCGCGCTGTCCGACCGGATCGGACGCAAGCCGATCATCCTGGCAGGCTGCGCGATCGCGGCGCTGACCTTCATTCCGATCTTCAAGATGATCTCTTCCAACGCCAACCCGGCGCTGGAGAAGGCGATCGAATCGGCCAAGGTCGAGGTGGTTGCCGATCCCGCAGGCTGCGGCGACCTGTTCAACCCGGTCGGCACCCGCGTGTTCACCGCGCCCTGCGACACGGCCCGCGCCTTCCTCGCCCAATCGTCGGTCAAGTACTCGACGACGTATGGCGCGGCCGGCTCCGGCGTGAAGGTCGTCGTCAACGGCAAGGACGTCCCCTATGCCAACGCCAAAGACGGCAATGCGGCGATCACCGCCGCTGTGGCCGCCGCCGGCTATCCGAAAGCAGGCGACGCCGGCATCGTGAAGATGTCGCATCCGTTCGACATCTTCCGCCCGCAGGTCGCGGCTGTGATCGGCTTGCTGTTCATCCTGGTGATCTTCGTCACCATGGTGTACGGCCCGATTGCCGCGATGCTGGTCGAGTTGTTCCCGACCAAGATCCGCTACACCTCGATGTCGCTGCCCTATCACATTGGTAACGGCTGGTTCGGCGGGTTGTTGCCGGCGACGGCGTTCGCGATCGTGGCCTCAACCGGCGATATCTATGCCGGCCTCTGGTATCCGATTATCTTCGCGGCCATTACCGCGGTGGTCGGCGCGATCTTCCTGCCGGAGACCAAAAACGTAGACATCAGCAAGACCTGATCGGCTGACACCTTTCGACGAACCGGCCGCGGAGCGCTCCGCGGCCGGTTTCATTTTTGCGCGCGATTTGCGATCAGCTTCTGGTCGCGCCGATGAATTGCAGCACGATCTCGCGCCGGTGCGGATGGGCGCGATGCTCGATCAGATAGATGCCCTGCCAGGTGCCGAGCGCCATCTCGCCGTCGAGCACCGGGACCTGCAGCGAGGTCGTCGTCAGCATGGTCTTGATATGCGCCGGCATGTCATCGGGGCCTTCGGCGTCGTGACGCCAGCCGCCGTCTTCCGGCGCCGCGCGATCGAGCGCCGTCATCAGGTCGACCAGCACCGTCGGATCGGCATTCTCCTGGATCGTCAGCGAGGCCGAGGTGTGACGGACGAACAGCGTCACCGCCCCCTCGCCGGCGCGCACCTCGCGCAGGAATTTTGCAACCTCGCGCGTGATGTCGGTGAAGCCGGCGCCGGACGTTTCGACCGTCAAGCGCGACGAGGCAATGCTGGTCGCCGCGACCGATGATGGCGCCGAGCGCGACATGGTTCTCGCTGAGTTCATCTGTACTTTCTCGACACGTCGTCCCGGCGAAGGCCGGGACGACATTTTGCAAGCAACCTCAAATCTTGCCGCCGTTGACGTCGCGCTGCACGCGGTTGGCCATCTCGATCAGCCGCCGCCAGGCCCGCTCGACGAACGACATCATGCGATCCATGTCGCGGTCGCTCGGCAGCGGGATCTCGATCTTGCGCTCGCCCTCGGCGACCTTCGGCTCAGCCTTCTTCAACGAATCCGATTTCGGCAACGCCTCGTCGGTCTTGGCCGATGGTGCGCGCGCGGCGAGTTCGCCTTTCAGCTTGTCATTGTCGGCCTGCAGGCGCCCGATCTCGGCATCCAGCGCCGCGCGCTCGTCGGGCACCATGTAACAGGCCCAGCCCGCGCTGGAATTGGTGCAGGTCGACACCGCGCCGGTGCGGGTGTCGAGCCGCAGGAAGCCATCGCCGGCCGGCGACAACGCGTAGCGGCCGTTCTCGGTATCGGGCGCGGCTTGCGCGAGCGCGGCACCGCTTGAGATCAGGATGGCAACGATTGCGATGGACAATTTCGAGGACGACATCGCGATGGGCATGGCTTGCTCCGCCTCAACCTGATTCCTGCCCCTAGACCACAGAGCTATAGGGCTTGCGGCCTGACTTCAACGCGTCCTCGAGCAATTCGATCCGGTCCTGCCCCCAGAACACCTCGCCATCGAGCACATAGCCGGGCGAGCCGAATACGCCGGCGTCCAATGCAGTCTGGCGATTCTGCTCATAGGCCGCGCTGATCGCATCGGAGCCCGAGCGCTCCACCAGCTGCCGGCCGGGCAAGCCTGCATCGTCGGCGAGCTTCACGAGCGTTGCAGCATCGGCAAGATTGAGCTCAAGCTCCCACACCGCGGGATAGGCGCGTTGCAAGAACGGTTCGGGGTCGAGGCCAGCCTCGAGCAGCGCGATCACGACGCCATCGGCAAGCCGCCCATTGAACGGCCAATTGGCCGGCTGCAGGTGAAAATTCAGCCCGCGCTTGTCGCGCCAGCGCTGCAACTCGATCATCCGGTAGCGCTGCCGCACCGGATGGCGCTGGGCGAGCGGCAGCCCGCCGGTCTCCGAGAACAAATCGACCAGCAGCACGGGCCGGTAATTTACCTTGAGATCGTAAGTACTTACGAGCCGCACGAAGGGCTTGTGACCGATATAGGCCCAGGGCGATTGCAGCGAGAAGTAGTAATCGATCTGGCGTGACATGCGGAACCTTGACTGCATGAGAGGATAAGGACTTTCGGCGATCCCAGCAGAGCCGGAAATGCCAGGCAACATCGCTTCAAAGCATACAAGCTGTTGCACTGCGAACACTGCGTCACTCTGACCTTGAATATCTTCAAATAAATCCAGCAGAATCAAAGCAATAACTGGTTACGACGCAATCTTGACTTGATTAGACGCGGTAAGTATGGTCCGCGCGGCTTTTGACGGGGACGGGCGCAATTTCCATCATCCGCGGCTTCGGTTAGTGTTCGCAGCATGGCTGAGAACACCAACGACGGCGCAGGTGGAAGTCGCGATCAATCGCCTCCTGACGAAGCTGCGCTTTCCGCAAGGCTCGGAAGTCTCGATCATCGGTTGTCAGAAATTCGCGACAGCCGCAGGAGCAAGACTGATCAATCCGGTACTGAAAGCGGGGACAGTGCCGCCAGAGCTTCGGCGATGGCGCTCGGTTTTCGTCTTTCCTCGGAGCTGATCGCGGGCGTTGCCGTCGGAGCGGCGATTGGCTGGGGATTCGACCGTTTGCTGTCGACGTCGCCATTCGGCTTCATCGTGTTAACGCTGCTCGGCTTCGTCGCCGGCGTGTTCAACGTGGTGAGGTCCGCGGGCGTGGCCTCGGGCAAGCGCTGAGCGCTGGCGGGAAGTCACGACATTTGAAATTCGATTACCGGCACGATGGCCGGTGGACCAAGAGCCGCGCGGATGAAAATCGACCCGATCCACCAGTTCAATATCGAGCCCCTCTTCACGCTCGGCCACATCGGCAATCACACGATCGCCTTCACCAATTCGTCGCTCTACATGTTCATCGCGGTGCTGCTGATTGCACTGCTGATGCTGGCGAGCAGCCGGGACCTGGTTCCGGGACGTCTGCAGTCGGTCGCCGAGATCTCCTACGAGTTCGTCGCCAGCACGGTTCGCGGCAACGCCGGTGCGGAAGGCATGAAGTTCTTCCCGCTGATCTTCTCGCTCTTCATGTTCATCTGCGTCTCGAACCTCGTGGGCATCATCCCCTACACCTTCACGATCTCGAGCCACCTGATCGTCACCGCAGCCCTCGCGCTCCTGGTGTTCTTCACCGTCCTGTTCTACGGCCTCTACAAGAACGGTCTGAAATTCTTCAAGATCTTCGTCCCCTCCGGCGTTCCGCTGTACATCCTGCCGCTGGTCATGTTCATCGAGGTCCTGTCGTTCTTCCTGCGGCCGGTCTCGCACAGCGTGCGTCTGTTCGCCAACATGCTGGCCGGCCACATCGCGCTCAAGGTGTTCGCGGGCTTCGTCGCGATGCTCGGCTTCTCGCTGGGCGCGCTCGGCTGGTTCGGCGGCGTGCTGCCGCTGGCGCTCACGGTCGCGCTGTACGCGCTCGAACTGCTGGTCGCGTTCCTGCAGGCCTACGTGTTCGCGATCCTGACCTGCATCTACCTCAACGACGCCATTCATCCGGGACACTAAGCGGTCCGGGGAATCTCCACCCACCAATCTGTCTATCTTTCTCAAGGAGCTACAAATGGAACCGGCAGCAGCAAAACTTATCGGCGCGGGCATCGCGTGCATCGGCATGGGCGGTGCGGGCGTCGGCGTGGGCATCATCTTCGGCAACTACCTCGCCGCTGCGGTGCGTAACCCCTCGGCCGCTCAGGGCCAGTTCGGCAACCTGATCTTCGGCTTCGCCGTGACCGAAGCGCTCGGCATCTTTTCGCTGCTGATCGCGCTGCTTCTGCTGTTCGTTCCGCTCTGAGCGGCACCCCGGTTCCGCTCTCGCGGTAACCCGTCGCGCCGCCCAAAGGTCGTACCAAGGGCGGCGCGCATGACAGCAACAGGAGAACACCGTGGCTGAGAGTCATGGCGAGGCAGAAGGCCAGAATGCCGGCGCCCACACCGAGGCCGATGGCGGACATCACGGCGGAACCTTTCCGCCGTTTGATTCCTCCAATTACGCCTCGCAGCTGGTGTCGCTGGCGATTGCATTTGTCGCGCTCTATCTGATCGTGTCGCGTATCGCCCTGCCGCGCGTTGGCGGGACGATCGATGCACGCCAGAACAAGATCGAGGGCGATCTGGCCGAAGCGCAGAAGCTGAAGGACGAGTCCGACGCGGCGCTGAAGGCCTATGAAACCGAGCTGGCGAATGCGCGCTCCAACGCGCAGGCGATCGGCAACGAGACCCGCGAGAAGCTGAACGCGGCCTCGGAAGTCGAGCGCAAGGCGCTGGAAGAGAAGCTGGCGGCCAAGCTCGCCGACGCCGAGAAGCAGATCGCAACGACCCGGACCAACGCCATGAGCAACGTCCGCGGCATCGCGGCGGATGCGGCCGGCGCCATCGTCCAGCAACTCGCCGGCGTCACGCCGGACGCGAATGCGGTCAACAGCGCCGTCGACGCGTCGCTGAAGGGATAGACGATGTTTTACGAACCGGAAACCTGGGTTGCGATCGCCTTCGTCATTCTGCTGGTCGTGTTCGGCTACCTCGGCGTCCATCGCACCCTGCTGACGGCGCTCGATCATCGTGCCGAGCGCATCAAGGCCGAGCTCGACGACGCCCGCCGTCTGAAGGACGAGGCCAACAAGCTGCTCGGCGAATACAAGGCGCGCCGCGCCAGCGCGGAGCGCGAGGCCGCCGACATCATCTCCAACGCCAGGGCCGAAGCCGAACGGATCGCGGCAGAAGCCAAGGCCAAGATGGAAGATTTTGTCGCCCGGCGGACCAAGACCGCAGAGGGCAAGATCGCCCAGGCCGAGGCGCAGGCCGTGGCCGATGTGCGCGCCGCCGCGGCCAACGCCGCCGTGACCGCCGCCTCGACCATCCTGTCGCAGTCGGTCAAGGGCTCGGTTGCCGACGACCTCGTCGGCAAGGGCATCGCCGAAGTTCGTTCCAAGCTGAACTGACGCGATCACAACGCCTTCAAGAAAAAGGCCGGCGCGAGCTGATCGCGCCGGCCTTTTTTGTTCCTGCTGCTTCTTATTCCACCGGCCCCGTCACGGCCGCCGCCGCTACTTCTTCTTGTGCGGTGCGCGGGGCTTGGGCTCCGGCTTCAGCGCCTGCGGATCGAAGCCGATATAGAAGATGTAATCGTCATTGTCCGCGGACGATGGCGCCGGATAGACGACATCCTCGGCGACCAGGCTGAACGGCACGCTGCCGCTGTCGTCCATCTGCACCGTGGTGGTGTAGGCCTTGGTCGCGATCGTCCTCTCGCCGACGCCGCCCTTCACCACGGCGACGCGCAGCGGCACCTGGATGGTCGACGGCGCGCCCGAGGGGCCGACGATGACCCGCCCCTGGATACCGATCTTGGCCGTGATCTGGCCGCTGTTCAGATTGCATTGCCGCGCCGTGCGCGTGATCGAGGCCAGGAACTTGACGTCGTTGCCGACCGCCTCCTTGCCGTCCACGGCCACTGAATAGGTCGAGGCCCCGGAGCGGATCTGCACCGGCGGACAGGTCAACTGGGCGTCGGCATCGTTGAGCGGCTGCGGCGCCGCGGGCGTCGCCGGCTTCGAATCGGACGAACCGCCGCCGAACAGGCTCTTGAAGCGGTCGCTCAGCGACTGCGCCGAGCTGGCCTCCGGCAGCAGGGTGGCACCGAGACCGATCGATACCGCCGCCGCGAGCGCGAACCTGATCACCCTGTCACCCATGCGATATCCCCAAAGCCTCCAAACCAGAGTTCCCCGTTTCGCGGGCGTTATAGCAAGCCAATGGCGGCGAACCCAAGGCATGTTGAAACGGCATGTTGCAAAGGCATGTTGAAAGCATCTTGAAACGGCTCGGATACCGCCCGCCATCAGCCAATAGGCTTAGGATTCAGCCGCGGAAATCCTCATGCAGCAGGCCGAACAGCAGGTGGTCCTGCCAGATCCCGTTGATGCAGAGATAGCGCCGCGCCAGGCCCTCGCGGGTGAAGCCGCACTTCTCCAGCACGCGGATCGACGATGCATTGGAGGGAATACAGGCCGCCTCGATGCGATGCAGGTTGAGCTCGCCGAACAGCGAGGGCAGCAGCACCCGCAGCG